>CAZFYJ010000001.1:0-30930 GCA_964523215.1 uncultured Sphingomonadaceae bacterium
ATTGAGCCGGGCGATTTCGGCATCGAGCGCGGGCGCATCGTTCGAATAGTCAAAATTGGTGCCATCGGGCCAGTTGAGCCTGTAAAATGGCGAGACCGGGATGAGGTCGACATCATCGGCCAGCGATTGCCCGCTCAGGGCCCACAGCTCTTCCAGGCAGGGCGGATCGGTGATCACCGTCGGGCCGGCATCGAACACGAAGCCCTGGCGGTTCCAGTGATAGCCGCGGCCGCCCGGCTTGTCGCGCGCCTCAATGAGCGTGGTCGCAACGCCCGCCGATTGCAGCCGGATGGCCAGCGCCAGCCCGCCAAAGCCCGCGCCGATGATGATCGCACTGTTCACTTGTCATTCCTCACATGATCCATCAGCACCCCGACGGCATTCCAGAAGGGCACAGGCGGCTTTCCGCACAGGATGCGCGCCTTTTCCGCCAGAGTGGATTGGCCCGCGTAAAAGCGCCCGATCAAGCGGGGCGAAAGGCTGTAATGCCGCTGCAGCACCTTGTATCGCAACGCCGGATCGCCGGCGCGAAACAGCATCGCATCCAGCAGGCGATAGAAGCTGCGCCGGCGCCAGAGATCGGATGCCGCCGCCCGGTTTTCATCCGCGCTCGGCATCGGGTTGTCGATCATGGCGATGGCAAGGCGCACTGCATCGGGCAGCGAATAGCCCGTTGTCGGGTGAAACATGCCCGCACGCAGGCCCGCCTTCGCCACATCATCGCCGGTCGAACGCCAGTAAGCCGCGAAATCGCCGCCGATCGCAACCGGCAGCACGCCGGTTTCCTCACGCGCGGTGGCCGCCACGGCCCAGCCCTTGGCGGCTGCATAATCGGCAATCCGCTGGCGCAGGGCAGGCACGTCGAGATCGGGCGTATCGCTATAATAGGTGTCTTCTACAAATACGTCCCTATCCGTGAACGGCAGGCAATAGACAAAGCGATAGCCATCGATCTGCTCCACAGTGGCATCGATGATGATCGGGCGGATCAGGCCATGGCCGGCGGGCACGCTCAGCATCTGGCCGACAAATTTCTGCCAGCCAAGATCCAGTGTCTGCATGTCGCCCGGGCCGCGGGCATCAATCACGCAGCGGGCAGATATACGCCGCTGATCATCGAGCACCAGATGCGTTGCATGCACGTCACCGCCCGCCCGGCCACGATGCGCTCTGCCGGCAAGGCCCGGCGCAGCGCCGCATCGAGCCGCTCGCTGGTAATGCTGTTATAGCCCATGGCAAAGCCGCGGCTATAGGCCGGGAAGTGGACGTCGTAGCTTTCCCACCGGCTGGCGACGAGCGGATCGACCAGCCAGCGATGCCCGGGTGCCACATCGGCATCGAAAAAGGACCAGACATGGTTGCCGCCGAGCCGCGCCTCCGGCTCCACAATGCGCACATCGAGATCGGGCCGCTTTTCGGCAAGCGCAAGCGCGATCAGCCCGGAGGCCAGCCCCCCGCCAGCCAGCGCGATATCGCATTCGATGGTGGGTGACGCCATGTGGCGGCTGTAGCGAAGGAAACCCAGCCTCGCCAGCGCTTATAAAGGCCATGGGAGAAGCCGCCTCGCAGCCAACTTCCGCGCCAGGGGCAAGCGCACATGCGCTAAAAAGCGGCGCGAAGCTGGCGCTGCATCGTGCGCGCCGGACTGACAGGCAGGCTTTGGCGGGCGCGCAGCCGATCCTGCTGGACCCGCAGCACCCGCGCATAGAGCTGCTCGCTCGCGATGATCAGGAGGCGCACATGATCAGGAAAGCGGGCGCACATGGCGGCATCGCTGGGCATCGCATCGCCCAGCATCTGATCGCGCGCGGCGGCCATCGCGACGCTGATTTCGCCCGCGCACAGCGCCCGCTGAAACAACAGCCAGGCAATCACCTGCATCAGGCGCGTGGTCGTCTTGAGCGATTCGCACGAAAGCGCCACCCGCACATCGGGCGGCAGCCGCACATCGTCGGCGCTGCCCTTTGCCTCGATCGAACCTTCGAATGCGGCGCGCGCCTCATCGGCCAGCAGCATCGCCTCGGTATACAGGGCCTCGATCAGCCGGGCATGGAGATCGACGGCCGCTTCGGGCCTGCAAGGCAGATGTGCTGGCAACTGGTCCATCGGCACAACAGTGCCAGCTTGGCGGCGGCCCCACAAGCGCAAGAAAGCGTTAACGCGCTAGCCGTTTCGGACTGTGCCAAAACGAGTCGGGTGGCAGCGCCGCCATGCCCGCCTTCACACCCCCCGCCTTTGCCGCCAGACTCAATCCGGATGCCGACGCTCAGCGCACCGGCCGGACGGCGCCCTTATATCGCCCCGCCTTGCTGCCCGGGCGGCCCGGCTTGCCCGCAAAGCTTCGCGCAGCGCCAGCAGGCCGTGCCCCCTCGCCACGGGGCGCGCCAGGGCGGGCCGGGCGGCGCTGTGCATCGCCATCGGACCGTCCATCGGACCGGCCACGGGCAAAGGGCGCACGCTCTGGCCGTTCGCTGCGTTCGGGGGCCGCTGGCCGCGGCAGGCTTTCCACGGCGGCGCGGAAATTTTCCGGCAGCCGCAGCGGCGTGAGCCGCACGCCTGTCAACCGCTCAATATCCCGCAGATAGGCCTTTTCATCGGGCGCGACAAAGCTGATCGCCAGCCCGTCCGCGCCGGCCCGCGCGGTCCTGCCGATGCGGTGCACATATTGTTCGGGCACATTGGGCATTTCATAATTGACGACATGGCTGACGCCGGGAATGTCGATGCCGCGTGCGGCAATGTCGGTCGCGACGAGGAT
Organism: uncultured Sphingomonadaceae bacterium; assembly: GCA_964523215.1. Lineage (GTDB taxonomy): Bacteria > Pseudomonadota > Alphaproteobacteria > Sphingomonadales > Sphingomonadaceae > CAZFYJ01. Next base: position 2,759 of record CAZFYJ010000001.1, read on the forward strand.
CGGCACATGGCCATGGCGAAAGCCCTGCAGTGCTGCGGTGCGCTGCGCCTGGGACTTGTTGCCGTGGATGGCTGCCGCCTTCAGCCCGCAGGCCGTCAGCTGCCGCACCACCCGATCGGCCCCATGCTTGGTGCGCGTGAAGACAAGGGCGCGCTCCACGCCTTCTTCCTTCAGCGTGAGCGCAAGCAGCGCCGGCTTTTCGCGCTGATCGACGAACACCACCTGCTGCGCGACCCGCTCTGCCGTGGTGGCAGGCGGCGTCACGCTGACATCGACGGGATTGTGCAGAAACTGCGCGCCGAGCGTGGCAATGCTTTTCGGCATGGTGGCCGAAAAAAACAGGCTCTGCCGATCTTTCGGGAGGAGCGCCGCCACACGCTTCAGCGCATGGATGAAGCCGAGATCGAGCATCTGATCAGCCTCATCCAGCACGAAGATTTCGACATGGCGCAGCGTGAGCGCGCGATTGTCGATCAAGTCGAGCAGCCGCCCCGGCGTTGCCACCAGCACATCGACCCCGATGGTCAGCCGCCGCGCCTGCTTGCCAATGGGCACGCCGCCAAACACGCAATCAATCATCAGCGGCAGATGACGGGCATAGCCGCGCATCTTTTCCGCAATCTGCGCCGCCAGCTCGCGCGTGGGCGCAAGCACCAGCATGCGGCAGGCCGCCGGCATGCGCCGCTTGGGGTTGTTGGCCAGCCAGGTCAGCGACGGCAGGCTGAATGCCGCCGTCTTGCCCGTTCCCGTCTGGGCGATGCCGCGCAGATCGCGGCCTTCCAGCAGTGGCGGGATGGCCTGCTGCTGGATCGGGGTGGGATCGGCATAGCCGCCGGATTTCAGCGCACGCAGCACGGGATCGGCAAGGCCGAGCGAATCAAAAAATGACATATTCTTATTTCTTTTCAATATATAATGGCTTTGGGTGCGCGCAGCACAGGGCTGCGTTCAGCGCACACGAAGCGGGTTCGTGAAACGACCCGCATGACAAGGGAAGCCTCTAAACAGCTGTGATTGCATTTCCCGGTCGGCTGGCCAGCGGGCGGAACATGGTGCCCCTTAAACTGACGCGATCATGCGACCACCGGAACGGCCAGAAACCTGTTCTGCGCCGATGCAATGACGGCGCACTAGGCGCCTATTGCGGCAAAAGCAAGGCGGACCAGCACCCATGCGCCAAGCCCCTACCCCGCAATCACCTGCACATAGCGGGCCGCGACCCAGCCCTGCATGCACGGGCCGCGATAGCGCTGGCGCTTGCCAACCGGGCTGGAGCCGCCGCAATCGGTGAATTTTTGCTTGGCTCCAGGCAGCAGAACGCCAAGCCATGCGCCGTCCCTCGTCCGGTCACAGATCAGAAACACCTGCTGCGGGCCGATTTTCGCGATCCGCTTTGCCTTGAGATTTGGGGCGGCTTTGAGCGCGAGAAAATTGTCTCCGCGGGGGTTCAGCCCGGTTGGCGCGCCGAGGCTGGGGCAGGCATCGACCTCCTCGCTGCTTTGCAGCATCACGGGCCGGAATGCGGCCGATTGGGGCAAAGCAGGCCACGGCTGCAACAGCAGCACTGCGGCAAGCACCCATGGCAACGGGCTGATCCTCATCATTGCGCTCCTTCCATCCCGATCCTGCCCAGCTGACCCCTGCCAGGCTGGCTCAGGCGCGGCTGCATTAACCAATAATTAGCCATGTTTGGGCAAAGGGTAAACACATCATCCCGGCGCCCCTTTCAGGGTGCCCCAGCTTGCGGAGCCACCTATGCCATCTGCCCGTTCTTCCGTCTCCAGCCCTGATGTCGCCATCATCGGTGCAGGGCCAGCCGGGCTGACGGCCGCCTATCAGCTGACCAAGGCGGGCTATAGCGTGACCGTGATCGAGAAGGACCCGCGCTATGTGGGCGGCATTTCGCGCACGGTGGAGCATGATGGCTTTCGCTTTGACATTGGCGGCCACCGCTTCTTTTCGAAATCGAAAGAAGTCGTCGACATGTGGGACGAAATCCTGCCCGATGGCTTTTTGCAGCGCCCGCGGATGAGCCGCATCTTTTATGAAGGCAAATATTACAGCTACCCGCTGCGCGCATTCGAAGCGCTCTGGAATCTTGGCATCTGGCGCTCTGCGATGTGCATGGCAAGCTATGCGCGCTGGAAGATCGCGCCGAAGCGCAGCGTCGTGAGTTTCGAAGATTGGGTGGTCAACCAGTTTGGCCACAAGCTTTATTCGATCTTCTTCAAAACCTATACCGAGAAGGTGTGGGGCATGCCGTGCAACGAAATGTCGGCGGATTGGGCCGCACAGCGCATCAAGGGCCTGAGCCTGGGTGCCGCCGTGCTCGATGGGCTGAAGCGCAGCCTCGGCCTCAACAAAAAGCCCAATGACGGGATGGAAACGAAGACCCTGCTCGAAAGCTTTCGCTATCCGCGCTTCGGCCCCGGCATGATGTGGGACGCCGCGCGCGATTTCGTGACCGGCCATGGCAATCATGTGCTGATGGGGCACAGCTTCAAGCAGCTTTCGCAGGATCAGAAGACCGGGCGCTGGAAGCTGGAGGCATCGCGCGCCGATGGCAGCAGCATCACCATCAACGCCGCCCATGTGATTTCATCGGCGCCGCTGCGCGAACTGGCTGCGCGCATCCATCCGCTTCCGCAGACATCGATGCAGGCCGCCGATCTCAAATATCGCGATTTTCTGACGGTCGCGCTGATGATCGAGAGCGAAGACCTGTTTCCGGACAACTGGATCTATATCCATGATGCGCGGGTGAAGGTGGGCCGCATCCAGAATTTCCGCAGCTGGTCGCCCGATATGGTGCCCGATCCCAGGCTCGCGTGCGTCGGCCTTGAATATTTCTGCTTCGAAGGCGATGGCCTGTGGTCGTCATCGGATGAAGAGCTGATCGCGCTGGCCACCGCCGAGATGGCGACGCTGGGCCTCGCCCGGCCCGAATGGGTGAAAGGGGGCGCCGTCGTGCGGCAGGAAAAGGCCTATCCGGTCTATGATGACAGCTATGCCGACAATGTGGAGGCGCTGCGCGACGAGCTGGAAAGCCGCTATCCCACACTTCACATGGTCGGGCGCAACGGCATGCACCGTTACAACAATCAGGACCATGCGATGATGACCGCGATGCTGACCGTGCGCAACATCGAGGCAGGCGCACGCATCTACAACATCTGGGGCGTGAACGAAGACGCCGAATATCACGAATCCGGAAGCGAGGGCGAACAGGCGGCCCTGGCCTCCGAACGCATGGTGCCCTCCCGCGTCGCAAAGGCGGCCTGAGCAGCGCGCCCATGACCAGATGGAACGGGACCGAGCGGAGACGCACCGATCTCCTCGGGCTGCTGCACCGCTGGACCTATGTGCGCTACGTTGGCGCAAGCGCCTTTGCGCTGGGCGGCGATCTGGTGATATTCCTCCTGCTGCTGCACGGCGGCATGGCCGCTGCCCCTGCCTCGGCCATTGGCTATATCTGCGGCATTGCGCTCCACTGGCTGATATCGAGCCGCTTTGTCTTCGGGCGCGAGGCATCGCGCCTCACCGAAGTGCGCAACCGGCAGAAGCTGCTGTTTGTCGGCTCGGCGCTGCTGGGCCTTGGCGTGACGGTCGGCATTGTCGGGCTGGGCCACGCCATGGGGATTGATCCACGGGCCGCCAAGCTTGTCGCCGTGCTGGTCGCGTTCCAGTTGACCTACATGCTGCGCAAGACAATTGTTTTCGGCGGCTCGTGAAGGCTGCACTGTCCGTGCCGGAAACCGAAAGCACGCCGCCGCTGCCGCATCCGGCGTCGGCAGGCGCGGGTCGGGCCTTTGTGCTGGCAATGGCGCTGATCGTCATGATCTGGGCGGGCGCGCAGCTGTGGCTTGGTGCCGATGCGATCCGCAGGCTTGATTATCCCGATACGGATGATGCGCTGCGGCTGGCCCAGATTCGTGACTGGATGGCAGGCCAAAGCTGGTTCGACACGCAACAGATGCGCATCCACCCCCCCTTTGGCGGCGATATTCACTGGTCCCGCATCATCGATGCGCCCATTGCCGCGCTGATTGCACTGGCAACCCCGATATTGGGGGAAAAATCGGCTGAAATGGCCGTGATAGCCACATATCCGCTGCTGCTGTTTGCCCTCTTGCTGGGCTTGCTTGCCTGCACGGCGCGGCGTCACTTCGGCGATCGGACAGCGCGGCTGGCGGCATTGCTCCTTCCCTTTTCGCTCGCCGTCACCATGCAGTTTGCGCCGCTTCGCATCGATCATCATGGCGCGCAGATGATCTGCGCCATGGCAGCGCTGACGCTGGCACTGCGCCCTCCCGCCATGCGCACGGCGCTGGCATCGGGCGTGCTGATGGCAGTCTACATGTCGATTTCCTTCGAGGCCCTGCCCTATGTGCTGCTGTTTGGCGGGCTGTGGGCCTGGCCGATCATCCGGGCGCAGGCGAGCGGGGCAGAGCTGCGCCGTGCCTGGCAGCGGCTGGCCCTGTTCGCGCTGTGCTTCACTGGCGTTTCGGCCGTGCTGCTGCTCGCGACCCGGGGTTTTGCCGGGCTGCTGGCCGATCATGCCGATGCAATGTCGCGGCCGTGGCTGCTGGCCAGCCTTGCTGCCAGCACCATCCTCGCGCTGCTGGCCATCATGCCGCGCCAGGGCATGCGCGGGCTGGCGGCGATTGCGCCGCTCGCAGTGGCTGCGGCAGCGGCACTGATCACGCTGCTCGCCCTATCGCCGCACATCCTCGCCGGGCCCTTTGCCAATCTGCCGCCTGCGGTGCGCGATTACTGGTATGTCGCCGTGCAGGAAGGCCGCCCTTTCTGGGAGCAGGACCTTCCCATCCAGATCAACATCTTCCTGCCGATTGCAATCGGGATGCTGGGGCACGCCCTGGCCTGGCGCGCGGCCGATGCGGCACAGCGGCCAGCATGGGAGATTGCGGGCCTTGCGCTCATCGGCGCGGCGCTGATTGCCTGCCTTGTCTTGCGCGGGGCGGGCATTGCACAAGTTTTCGCGCTGCCCGGCACCGCCTGGCTGATCATCCGGCTGTGGAACTGGTCCCGCACGCATGCGCGCATGGCTCCGCGCGTGGCGGGCATTTTGCTGGTGCTCGCCGCAACGCCGCAGATCAGCGCGCCGCTGCTGGCTGGTGCCGCGTCGCAGGCGGCAAGCCCCGGGGCAGCGGCGGAGGACAAGGCCAATCGCGCCTGCATGCTGCGGCACAACATCGCCCTGCTCGCTGCGCTGCCGAAATCGACGATATTGGCGCCGATCGACATGGGTGCGCAGATGATCGAGGCAACGCCGCACAGCGTTGTCGCCACCCCCCATCATCGCAACATTGCCGCGATCGATATGGTGATCCGCACCTTTCTGGCCGCGCCGCGCGATGCCGAAGCCATCATGCGCGAAAGCGGGGCCACGCTGCTCGTCATCTGCCCCGGCGCCTATGAAACGAAAAACTATGTCAATGGTGCGCCAAATGGCCTTGCAGCTGCGCTTGCTGCCGGGCAGGCGCCCCCCTGGCTGGAGCCTGTGGCAACCCCGCGCGGCGCGCCCTACCGCATCTACCGCCTGCGGGACGCACGCTAAAATTCTGCCTTGATGTGGGCGCGGGAGGGGCTTCCGATCGAACCACGATGTCTTGGCCATCAGGTGATACCACCTCAATGGACATCACTCTAGCCGCCTGCCTCGGCCACGATCGCTGCCCATTCGGCCTCATCGACAACGCGCACGCCAAATTTCTGTGCGTCTTTCAGCTTGCTGCCAGCCCCCGGCCCGGCGACGACCAGATCGGTTTTCGCGCTGACCGATCCGGACGCTCGCGCGCCCAGCCCTTCGGCCTGCGCCTTGGCCTCGTCGCGGCTCATCGTCTCAAGCTTGCCGGTAAAGACGATGGTCTTGCCGCTCCACGCGGTCTCGCGCACGGCGGACACATAAGCAGGCGGCGACACCTGTGTCAGCAGATCGTCCCACACGGCACCGTTGTGCGGCTCGTGAAAAAAGGCCGTCAGCGCGGCTGCAACCACGGGGCCAACGCCATCCACCTGGGTGAACTGAGCCGCTGCGTCGGCCGATTGCGCGGCCTGCCGGATCGCATCAAGGCTGCCAAAGGCCCTGAGCAGGTCCTTTGCCGTGACAGCGCCGACATGGCGGATGCCAAGGCCGAACAGCAGCCGCGCCGCATCGGGCGTCCGCCGGGACTCGATGGCTGCCAAAAGATTGTCGACCGATTTTTCCTGCCACCCCTCACGCGCGAGGATCGCGGCCCGCCGCTGGTGCAGGCGAAAAATGTCGGCCGGGCTTTCCAGCCAGCCGAGATCGAAAAATTCCTGGATGGTCTTTTCCCCCAGCCCCTCGATATCGAGCGCCGCCCGCGACACGAAATGCTTCAGCCGCTCGACGCGTTGCGCCGGGCAGATCAGCCCGCCAGTGCAGCGGACATCCACTTCGCCTTCCTCGGTCACGGCCTCGCTGCCACACTCCGGGCAATGATCGGGAAAGACGAAATCGGCCGCATCGCTTTGGCGCTCCACGCAGGCAACAATTTGCGGGATCACATCGCCCGCCCGCTGCACCAGCACACGATCCCCCGGCCGCACGCCGAGCCGCGCAATCTCGTCACGGTTGTGCAATGTCACATTGGACACGACCACGCCGCCCACGGTGACCGGCGTCAGCCGCCCCACCGGCGTCAGCTTGCCTGTGCGGCCGATCTGGATGTCGATGGCCTCCAGCGTTGTTTCCGCCTGTTCGGCCGGAAATTTCCGCGCAATCGCCCAGCGCGGCGCCTTTGCCACAAATCCCAGGCGCTGCTGATAATCGAGCCGGTCCACCTTGAACACGACACCATCGATATCATAGGGCAGATCGGCCCGCTGCCGTTCGATCGCACGATAGACGGCGTGCGCCTGCTCCAGATCAGGCGCCATGGCAAATAGCGGCGAAACGGGCAGGCCCCAGCTGCGGATTGCAGCCATCACGGCACTTTGCGTCTCGCCGGGCAGCGCCGATGCCTCGCCCCAGCCATGGGCCAGAAAGCGCAGCGGGCGGGACGCCGTGACGCTTGCATCCTTTTGCCGAAGCGAGCCGGCAGCGGCATTGCGCGGATTGGCAAACAGCTTTGCACCGGCATTTTGCTGCGCAGCATTTAATGCAGCAAAATCGGCCTTGGCCATGTAGATTTCGCCGCGAACCTCGAAAATTTCGGGCACATCGCCCGGCAGCGTTTCGGGAATATCGGCAATGGTGCGCACATTTGCGGTCACATCCTCGCCAACCGTGCCGTCGCCGCGCGTCGCCGCCAGCACCAGCCGCCCCTTCACAAAGCGCAGTGCGCAGGAGAGGCCGTCAATCTTGTCCTCAGCGGTCAGCGCCAGCGGTGCATCCTCATCCAGATTCAGAAATCGCCGGACGCGGGCGACAAAATCCGCCATGTCCGCATCGTCAAACGCATTGTCGAGGCTCATCATGCGCCGCGCATGCGTCACTTTTGCGAGCGGGCCTGCGGGTGTCGCGCCGATCTGTGCATTGGGGCTGTCCGCACGCACCAGATGCGGAAACGCCGCCTCCAGCTGATTGTTGCGCCGCACCAGCGCATCATAATCGGCATCGCTGATCTCTGGCGCATCATCGCCATGATAGCGCTGATTGTGATAGGCAATCAGCCGGGCGAGCCGCATCAGCTCATTGGCGGCTTCGGCTTCGGAGATGGCTGCAATGTCAATCATTGCGCAAGCTGAGCCATTCGCCGCGTTTGCTCACAAGCGATCCCTCATGTCGGACGAAACCATTGCGAACCAGGCTCCATGGTTCGGCATCCCAGCAGTCCAATTCCGAATTCCAAACGTGCAAAAGACATCGAACATCTTTTCGTTGCCACTTTTTGAATATTGCTTTCCGGACCGGCAACTTATCTCGTTGCAACCAGAGTTTCATGACGTCCGGTAACGGAGCCAGTTGCTCAGCGGACAATCGCATCACACCACCTCCATCAGCCGGATCGCCTGGGCGCGCGCCTCGTCCGTCACCTCGGCGCCAGAGAGCATGCGCGCAATTTCCTCCTTCCGCTCATCGGGGCTGAGGCTGCGCACGCTGGTGCGCGTCACCGCGGCGGCATCGCTCGCCTTGGCAATGAAGAGATGCTGCGCCCCGCGTGCCGCAACCTGCGGGCTGTGGGTGACGACCAGGATCTGGCGCTGCGTTGCGAGCCGCGCCAGCCGGTCCCCCACGGCGCTGGCAACCGCGCCGCCGACGCCGCGGTCAATCTCGTCAAAAATCAGCGTATCCGCCCCGTCCTCTTCGGCGAGAGCCACCTTGAGCGCGAGCAGAAAGCGGGAAAGCTCGCCGCCTGAGGCAATCTTTGCCAGCGGGGCAAAGGGCGCGCCGGGGTTGGTCGCGATCATGAATTCCACCCGGTCCATCCCGTGAGGCCCCCAGCCCGCGGGCGCGAGCGGGCTGATCTGCGTCTGAAAGCGGGCGGCATCAAGCTTGAGCGGAGCAAGCTCTGCCGCAACGGCTGCATCAAGCCGGGCTGCTGCCCGGCTGCGCTGGCCGCGCGCCGCCATGGCTGCGGCCTCAAATGCGCAAGCGGCGTCCCGCTCGGCCGCTTCGAGCGCTGCCAGCCCCTGCTCGCCCGCGTCCATGCGATCGAGCCGGGTGGCAAGTTCGGTGTGCAGCGCCCCCAGATCATCCGGCTGAACCCGATGCTTGCGGGCAAGGCCGCGCAGATCGAACAGCCGCGCCTCAACGACCTCCAGCCGCCCGGGATCGAACAGCAGGGCATGGGCCGCCGCTTCGAGATGCGCTTCGGCCTCGCCCGCCTCGGCCAGTGCCGCATCCAGATGCCGCAACGCCTCTGCGAGCCGGGGGTGATCGCCCGCCATGCGCTCCAGCCGGCGTGCGGCGGCACGCAAGGTGGCGAGCGCCCCTTCCGATCCGGCAAAGCCGGCGCGCACGCCTTCCAGCTCCTCGCCCAGCCGTTCGCCCTTCTGCATCGCCGCCCGCGCCTCGGCGAGCTCGCTTTCCTCGCCGGGCTGCGGCGCAAACTGGCCCAGTTCGGCGACGGCATGCTCCAGCCATTCGCGATCGCGCGCAGCACTTTCCAGATCGTCGCGGGCGGCCTGCAGCGCAGCACGTGCCGCCTGCCATGCCGACCAGGCCGTGCTGAGCGCTGCGGCATCGATGCCGGCAAACCGATCGAGCAGCGTGCGATGGCCGGCCGGATTGAGCAGCCCGCGATCATCGTGCTGGCCATGGATTTCCACCAGCTGCGCCGCCACGTCGCGCAGCAGCGCCGCCGAAACCGGCTGATCATTGATGAACGCGCGGCTGCCGCCATCGGCCTTCAGCGTGCGGCGGATGGTAAGCGGTTCGCCCGGCTCGCTGACAATCCCCGCTTCCTCCAGCTGATCGAGCAGCATCGGCATGGCCGCAAAACTGGCGGAAACGCTTGCCTGCGCGGCGCCATGGCGCACAAGGCCGCTGTCTGCCCGGGCACCGAGCGCGAGGCCCAGCGCATCGAGCAGGATGGATTTGCCCGCGCCCGTCTCTCCCGTCAGCACGCCAAGACCGGCTGCAAATTCGAGATCGAGCGCCTCGATCAGCACCACATTGCGAATGGAAAGCGCCGTCAGCATGCCGGATCGCCCGCAGATTATCCGCTGGTGAGGGGCGGGTTTTTCTGCATCAGATCATAGGCGCGTTCATACCATTTGGAGCCGGGATAATTGGCACCCAGAACAGCCGCCGCCTTCTGCGCCTCATCCCGCAGGCCAAGCGCCAGATAGCATTCGGTGAGCCGCATCAGCGCTTCCGCCGTGTGCGTTGTCGATTGATAATCGTCGATCACCTCGCGAAAGCGCAATGTTGCCGCCAGCCATTTGCCGCTGCGCTGATAATAGCGGCCAATCTCCATTTCCTTGCCCGCCAGATGATCATTCACCAGATCGAGCTTGAGCCGCGCATCGGCTGCATAGCGGCTGTCAGGATAACGGCGCACCAGCTCTCCCAGCGCATTTTTCGCGTCCAGCGTCATCTTCTGGTCGCGCGTCACATCGCTGATCTGCTCATAGCGGGAGAGCGCAATCAGATAATAGGCATAAGGGGCATCGCGATTGCCCGGGTGAATGGCCAGGAAACGCTGCGCGGCATTGACCGATTCGGTGTAATCGCGCGCCATATAGTGATTGAACGCGCTCATCAGCTGCGCGCGACGCGCCCAAGGCGAATAGGGGTGCTGGCGCTCCACCTCGTCAAACAGGGCAGCCGCAATGCGATGATTGCCATCATCCATCCGCGCCTTCGCCGCATTATAGAGCGTGCTGACATCGCGGGCGACATAGCGTGCATCGCGCTTGGTCGTGGTGCCTGCGCAGCCGGCAAGGACGATGGCAAGGCTGAGCGCAAAGGCCGTGGCAAGGGGGCGTATTTTCATGGCACTCCCTATAGCCCAGCCCAAGCTGAACGCAATCCGAATGATCAACCGGGCGGCATGATCAGCCGGTGCCGGGGCGCGGGCTATTTCTTGCGCACCGGCGTCAGCCGCAGCAGGCGGCCCTGCGATGCGCCGCGCTGATCCTCCAGCACCCACAGCGCGCCATCGGGCCCCTGCTCCACTTCGCGAATGCGCGCGCCCATTTCCCACTCGTCGGCCTTGGTCGCCCTCGTCCCGTTCAGCTGCACGCGCACCAGCGATTGCGCGCCCAGTCCGCCGATGAACAGCGAGTTGCGCCATTGCGGGAACAGCTTTCCGTCATAAAAGGCAAGGCCGCCGGGCGAAATGGCCGGATCCCAGTAAAGCACAGGCGCAGCAAAGCCGTCGCCGGGCTTGTGATCGGGAATGTCATCCGTAATCGCGCCGTAATTACGGCCATTCGAGACTTTGGGATAGCCATAATTCGCGCCGCGCTTCACCAGATTGAGCTCATCGCCATCCTGCGGCCCCATTTCCTGGTTCCACAAATGGCCTTTGTTATCAAAGGCAATGCCGAGCGGATTGCGATGGCCGAGCGACCAGATTTGCGACCGCACCGGATTGTCCGGATCGTAAAAGGGGTTGTCCTTTGGCGTCGTGCCATCGGGAAAGAGGCGCAGCACCTTGCCCAGATTGCCGTTCATATCCTGCGCAGGCGTGAATTTCTGGCGTTCGCCGCTGGCAATGAACAGATATTTGCCATCGGGTGAAAAGGCGAGCCGGTGGCCATAATGCCCCCGCCCGGTGACCTTGGGAAATTGCTTCCAGATGATTTTCATGCCCGAAAGCTGCGGCGCGCCGCCGCCAAGATCGAGCTTGGCCATCCCGACCACGGCGCCGCGCGTATCATTTTCGCCCGCTTCGGCCCAGCTGAGATAGACCATGCCGCTCTTGGCAAAATCAGGAGCGAGCACGACATCGCCAAGGCCGCCCTGGCCACCATAATCGACCTTGGGCACGCCCGAAACTTCGCGAACAGCGCCGCCATTTTCCCACAGCATCAGCTTGCCCTTTTTCTCGGTGATGAGGGCATAGGGCGTGCCTGGAATGAAGGTCATTGCCCAGGGCTCGTCAAAATCGGCAATCACTTCGACCTGAAAGGGTTTCCCGCTGCTCTTCTTGGGGGCAGCGCTGGTGGTGCCGGCGGCACCGCATGCGGCAAGCGTGAGGGCGGCAAGAGCGAAAAGGGGGCGTTTCATGGCTGTCTTTCCTGCAAGGGGGCGAAGCGGGTTGGCATGGGCTGCTCCGATATATGCTCGTTTGTGCCTATGGAAAGACCCCCGCTTGCCAAAGCCGGACTTTTGGCCTATCCGGGCATCTCTCCAGATATGGTGACATGATATGGAGCGTCAGCCCGGCCGGGTTGGCGGGGAAACGGGCATGCCTGCAATGGCGTGCAAATATCAGGGCATGCCAGCATGGCATGCGGGCAGGGTGTGAACGCGCAGATGGTGGCCGACATGGCAGTGATCAGACAGGTGGCCGAGGAAGAAGCCCGCGCTCTGGGCTTTGCCCTGGTGCGCGTTGCGCTGTTCGGCGGCGATGAGCAGACGCTGCAGATCATGGCCGAACGGCCGGCCACCCGCCAGCTGACCATCGATGATTGCGCCGCCCTTTCCCGCCGCATGTCCGACCGGCTGGACGCAATGGAAGAAAGCGGCGAAGACCCGATCGACGGGGCATACCGGCTGGAGGTGAGCTCTCCCGGGATCGACAGGCCGCTCACCCGGCCGCATGATTATGCTGACTGGGCAGGCTTTGATGCCAGAATCGCGCTCAGCGAAAAGCGCGATGGGCGCCTGCGCTTCCAGGGCGTGCTGCTGGGCATGGATGCTGATGGCAACATCATGATCCGCGATCGCGATGATGCGCAGCACAGCATTCCCTTTGCCGCGATCGACAGCGCCAAGCTGGTGCTGACCGATCGCCTGATTGCCGAAACCGCACGGCTTGGCGCTGCCCCCAGCGCCGAGGGTGCTGAAGATTTGATCGAAGAAGAAGGATAAGGACGACGCACATGGCCAATGCCATTTCCGCCAACAAGGCAGAGCTGATCGCCATCGCCAATGCCGTGGCCAGCGAAAAGATGATCGACAAGGCCATCGTGATCGAAGCGATGGAAGAAGCCATTCAGCGCGCCGCCCGCGCTCGTTATGGCGCGGAAAACGACATTCGCGCCAAGCTCGATCCGCTGACCGGGGATCTGCGCCTGTGGCGCGTGGTCGAGGTGGTCGAGGTGGTCGACGATTATTTCAAGCAGGTCGATGTCGAACATGCGCAAAGCCTGCAAAAGGGTGCCGCCATTGGCGATTTCATCGTCGATCCGCTGCCGCCGGTCGATCTGGGCCGCATCGATGCGCAATCGGCCAAGCAGGTGATTTTCCAGAAGGTGCGCGATGCCGAGCGTGAGCGCCAATATGAGGAGTTCAAGGATCGCGTTGGCGAGGTCATCACAGGGGTGATCAAATCGGTCGAATTCGGGCATGTGATCGTCAATCTGGGCCGTGCCGAGGGCGTCATCCGCCGCGACCACCAGATCCCGCGTGAGCCGACCCGCGTCGGCGAGCGCATCCGCGCGATCATCCTCAACGTGCGCAGGGAAAATCGCGGGCCGCAGATTTTCCTTTCGCGCGCGCACCCCGATTTCATGAAAAAGCTGTTCGCGCAGGAAGTGCCCGAAATTTATGATGGCGTGATCGAGATCAAGGCTGCCGCCCGCGATCCCGGCAGCCGCGCCAAGATCGGCGTGATCAGCTATGACAGTTCGATCGATCCGGTCGGCGCATGCGTCGGGATGAAGGGCAGCCGCGTGCAGGCCGTGGTGCAGGAATTGCAGGGCGAAAAGATCGACATCATTCCCTGGTCCGAAGATACAGCCACCTTCGTTGTCAATGCGCTGCAGCCGGCGACGGTGAGCCGCGTGGTGATCGACGAGGATGAGGGACGCATCGAGGTGGTGGTGCCCGATGATCAGCTGAGCCTCGCCATCGGGCGGCGCGGCCAGAATGTGCGCCTCGCCAGCCAGCTGACCGGCCGCATGATCGACATTATGACCGAGGCCGATTCGTCTGAAAAGCGGCAGCGCGAGTTCATCGAACGCTCCGAAATGTTCCAGAACGAGCTTGATGTGGATGAAACGCTGGCACAGCTGCTGGTGGCCGAAGGCTTCACCGAGCTGGAGGAAGTGGCCTATGTCCAGCTGGACGAGCTGGCAATCATCGAGGGCTTTGACGACGAGCTGGCGCAGGAGCTGCAGAGCCGTGCGCTGGAGGCGCTGGAGCGGCGCGAAGAGGCTGCCCGCGAAGAGCGGCGTGCACTGGGTGTCGAAGATGCGCTGGCCGACATGCCGCACCTGACCGAAGCAATGCTGGTGACGCTGGGCAAGGCCGGGGTCAAGACGCTCGATGATCTGGCCGATCTGGCGACCGACGAGCTGATCGCAAAGAAGCGCCCGGAGCCGCGGCGCGACAGCGAAAGCCGCAGTGGCAAGCGCAGCAACCAGCGCGACGATTTCAAGGGCGGCGTGCTGGGCGATTATGGCCTGAGCGAGGAACAGGGCAACGAGATCATCATGGCGGCCCGCGCCCATTGGTTTGCCGATGAGGAGTCCGCCGGTCATGACGCCGCTGATGCAGCGGGCGGGGAGGACGCGGTTGCGGACCAGACCCCATGATGATGCCCTGCCGCATGCGGCAGACGGGCCGGAGCGCCGCTGTGTCCTGACCGGGACACATGGCGCGCGCGATTGCCTGATCCGGCTGGCGCTGGGTCCGGATGGGCGGATTGCGCCCGATGTCATGGCACGCGCGCCCGGCCGTGGCGCCTGGATCGGCGTCACCCGTGATCAGCTCGATGCTGCATATGCCAAAGGCAAGCTGGCCGCAGCTCTTGCCCGCAGCCTGAAGGCACCCGTGCAGCTGCCCGATGATCTGGGCGCACGCATCGATGCCGCCTTTGCCCGCGCACTGGTGCAGCGGCTGGGCATGCTGCTGGGCGCAGGCGCGCTGATGCTGGGCGCGGAAAAAATCGCGATTGCAGCGCGCAGCGGCCGGATCACGCTGCTGCTGCATGCGGCAGACGCTGCCGCGGATGGCTGTGCCAAGCTGGATGCCGCATGGCGCATTGGCCGCGACATGGAAGGCAGCGGCGCAGCTGGCCTGAAACTGCCGCTGGGCCGCGAGGCCCTGTCCGCGGCACTGGGCCGCGAGAATGTGGTGCATCTGGCGATTGTCGAAAGCGCAGCAGCAGCAGCCACCGAAAAGCTGCTGGAGCGCTGGCGTAACTTCGCCAGATGGGATAAGGAGCCCGCATCATCGGCAAGAAGCGGGCCATGAGCACGTGCTGGCCGCCTGCCAACACCGTTTCGGAAAAAGATGGGCCGTTTCGGAAAACATGGCAGGTGGGGCGCACCGATTTGCAGTTGACGGAAGTTAGAAAGACCAGTGTTCGCACATGAGTGATACAGACGAGAAGCCGACATTGACCCGCAAGCCGCTTGGCCTGAAGCGCACCGTGGAGGCGGGCCAGGTGCAGCAGCAGTTCAGCCATGGCCGCAAGAATACTGTTGTGGTCGAAGTGAAGCGGCGGCGCATTCTGGGCAAGCCAGGTGAGGTCGCCCCGGTCGAAACGATCGAACCGCCCGCCCCTGCGCCGGCTGCGCCGGTCGCGGCTCCGGTGGCGCCTGCGCCCGCGCCGCGCCGCCCATCGGAAGCGGATTCGCTGCTCAGCCGCCAGGAAATGCAGGCGAAGCTGCTGCGCGAGGCCGAAGAGGCGCGACTCGCTGCACTGGAAGAAGCCCGCCGCCGCGAAGAACAGGCGCGCGCGCTTGCCAGTGAGGAGGAAAAGCGCCGCGCCGAGGACAATCGCCGCGCGCTGGAAGAAGCAGCGCAGGCCCCGGCCGTGCCAGCGGCTGGCGATGCCGTGGCCGCAGGCGATGTCGCCGATGCAGCCGATGGTGATGCGACGACGCAGCCCGGCCGCTCGGCAGCCCCCGCGCCGCGCCGCTTCACTCCGGTCGAGCCGCCCAAGCGCGCCGAAGCGCCCAAGCCCAACCGCGATCGCGCCCGTGGCGACGAGCGTCGCCAATCCGGCAAGCTGACCGTCAGCCGGGCGCTGAACGACGAGGATGGCGCACGCGCACGCTCGCTTGCGGCCCTGCGACGCGCCCGCGAGAAGGAAAAGCGCGCGCACATGGCGATGTCCGGCCCGCGCGAAAAGCAGGTGCGCGATGTGGTGGTGCCCGAGGCGATCACCGTGCAGGAGCTTGCAAACCGGATGGCGGAAAAGGGCGCCGATCTGGTGAAGGCGCTGTTCAAGATGGGCATGCCCGTCACGGTGAACCAGGTGATCGATCAGGATACCGCCGAACTGCTGGTGACCGAATTCGGCCACAACATCACCCGTGTTTCGGAAAGCGATGTCGATATCGATGTCGATGCCGATGTCGATGCCGCAGAAACGCTCAAGCCGCGCCCGCCGGTCGTCACCATCATGGGCCATGTGGATCATGGCAAGACGAGCCTGCTCGATGCCCTGCGCGGCACGCATGTCGTCTCTGGCGAAGCGGGCGGCATCACCCAGCATATCGGCGCCTATCAGGTGAAGACCAAGAGCGGCCAGCTGGTGACCTTCCTCGACACGCCGGGCCACGCGGCATTTTCCGAAATGCGGGCGCGAGGGGCAAACATCACCGATATCGTCGTGCTGGTGGTTGCCGCCGATGATGGCATCATGCCGCAGACGGTGGAGGCCATTCAGCACGCCCGCACGGCAAAGGTGCCGCTGATCGTTGCCATCAACAAGATCGACAAGCACGAGGCCCAGCCGGACAAGGTGCGCGAGCGCCTGCTGGAGCATGAAGTGATAGTCGAAAAATTGTCTGGCGATGTGCAGGATGTGGAGCTTTCCGCGCTGAAGGGCACAAATCTCGACGAGCTGATCGAAAAGCTGGCGCTGCAGGCGGAAATCCTGGAGCTGCGGGCCAACCCTGATCGCGCCGCCGAGGCGACCGTGGTGGAGGCGAAGCTGGACAAGGGGCGCGGCGCGGTTGCCACTGTGCTGGTGCGGCGCGGCACGCTGCGCGTCGGAGACATCTTCGTCGTCGGGGCCGAAAGCGGCAAGGTGCGCGCGATGATCAACGACAAGGGCCAGCAAGTGAAGGAAGCCGGCCCTTCCACGCCGGTGGAGGTGCTGGGCCTTTCCGGTGTCCCCATGGCAGGCGACACGCTGACCGTGGTGGAGAATGAGGCGCGGGCCCGCGAAGTGGCCGATTATCGCCGCCAGCAGCTCGACATGAAGCGCACCACGAGCGCGCCTTCGAGCCTGGAAAACATGTTTTCCGCGCTGGCCGACAAGGCCAATGTCATCGAATATCCGGTCGTCGTCAAAGCCGACGTGCAAGGATCTGTGCAGGCCATCATCAGTGCGTTGAACGCGCTGTCGACCGATGAAATCAAGGTGCGGGTGCTGGCGCAGGGCGTGGGCGCGATCACCGAAACCGATGTCAGCCTGGCGCAGGCCAGCAACGCGCCGATCATCGGCTTCAACGTGCGCCCCAATGCCAAGGCGCGCGAGGCGATCGAGCGGCAGAAGGTGCGCCTCAAATATTTCGATGTGATCTATCACCTGACCGAAGATGTTGCGAAGGAAATGGCGGGCGAACTGGGCCCGGAAATCATCGAAACCGTGGTTGGCCGCGCCGAAATCAAGGAGATTTTCAATGCCGGCAAGCGCGACAAGGCAGCCGGCTTGCTGGTGCTCGAAGGCTATATCAGGAAAGGCATCCATGCCCGCGTGACCCGCGACGATGTGATCATTTCCAAATCGACCATCGCCTCGCTGCGTCGCTTCAAGGACGATGTGGCCGAAGTCCGCGCCGGCCTCGAATGCGGGGTGGTGCTGGAAGGCACCAACGATATCAAGCCGGGCGACACGCTGGAGGTGTTTGACGTTGAGGAACGTGCGCGCACGCTCTGAGGCGCAGGCGGGTCCATCCGTGCGCGTGCTGCGCGTGGGGGAGCAGGTGCGCCATGTGCTGTCCGACATTCTCCAGCGCGGCGATGTGCATGACGAGCTGCTGGCCCGCCATCCGGTGAGCATCACCGAGGTGCGCATGTCGCCCGATCTGCGCCATGCGACCGTGTTCATCAAGCCGCTGCTGGGCCGCGATGAAGCCGATGTGCTGAAGGCGCTGCGCAGCAACACGGCCTATCTGCAGCGCGAGGTGGCGCACCGCATCCGCATGAAATATGCCGCTCGGCTGAAATTTCTTGCCGATCAGAGCTTCGACGAGGCGAGCCACATCGAACGGCTGCTGGCAGACCCAAAGGTGGCCCGTGATCTGGGCCGTGACCACTGATCCAGGCACCCGATGGCCAAGCTCTATTTCTACTACAGCTCGATGAATGCCGGCAAATCGACGACGCTGCTGCAGGCGGATTTCAATTATCGCGAGCGCGGCATGGCAACGATGCTGTGGACCGCGGCACTCGACGATCGCTATGACGCAGGCAACGTCACCTCGCGGATCGGCCTGACGGCACAGGCACATCAGTTCCTGCCCGAAAGCGATCTGTGGACGGCGATCACCCGGGCGCATGCGGCACAGCGCCTTGCCTGCGTGCTGGTGGATGAAGCGCAGTTCCTGTCGCGCGATCAGGTGCTGGCGCTGGCCCGCATTGCCGACGAGGTGGGCATTCCCGTGCTGTGCTATGGCCTGCGCACCGATTTTGCCGGCGAACTTTTTCCCGGCAGCGCAGCGCTGCTCGGCCTTGCCGATGCGCTGATCGAGCTGAAGGCCGTGTGCCATTGCGGACGCAAATCGACGATGAACCTGCGCGTCGATGGCGAAGGACGCGCCGTGATCGATGGTGCGCAGACCGAAATCGGCGGCAATGACCGCTATGTCGCCATGTGCCGCCGGCATTTCATGGAGGCGCGAAGGGCGGCAGCGCAGGGATTGGCGGCGGACGACCAATAGCGGGGGGGCTGCCACATATTCACAAGCCGTTCAGCCCGCAGTGATAGCATTTGGGCCAAGAAGGAGATGCGCATGACCAGACGATCAGTCATCATCCCCGCGCTGGCCCTCTCACTCAGCGCTCTCGCGCTTGGGGCGGCCGCACCGGAGCCCCTCGCTGCCAAGCCGCTGCCACCTGCGCCGACATGGCCGGAGCTGGGGGTCGAGACCCAGCTTTATGTCGGCATCAACGGCATTTCGCTGTTTGGCAGCAACGGCAATATCCGCACCTTCGAGCCCGACAATGACCGCGGCTTGTGGATTCAGGATCACAAGCGCCGCTGGTATTATGCGACCACGCTGGGGCCTTGCCAGGGGCTGAATTTCGCCCAGGCCATTGGCTTTGACAATCGCGGATCGGCCTATTTTGACAAATTTGCGCGCCTCTATGTAGGGCGCGATATCTGTGCGCTGGCATCCTTCGTCACCGCCGAAAAGCCACCCACCAGAAAAGAGCGGCGGCAAATGGAAAAGACGCGGCGCGCCGCGGAAAAGGCGGCCCGCGAGGCACAGCGGCCCGCGGCGGATTGACAGCGCATTGACAGGGGCCGGCTGTGCGTGGACAGCGCATGGCCATGCACGGCTGGATCATCATCGACAAGCCTGTCGGCCCCGGCTCCACCCAGGCGGTGAGCGCGGTGAAACGGGCGCTCCGCACGGGCGGCTATCCCAGGCGCAAGGTGGGCCATGGCGGCACGCTCGATCCGCTGGCCTCGGGCGTGTTGCCGATTGCGCTGGGTGAGGCGACCAAGCTTGCCGGGCGCATGCTCGATGCCACCAAGGATTACGAGTTTACCGTCGAGTTCGGGCGTGAGACCGATACGCTCGACAGCGAAGGCACTGTAATCGCAACGGGAGAGCCCACGCCCGGGCTGGAGGGGCTCGAAACTCTGCTTGCACAGCGTTTTTCCGGTGAGATTGATCAGGTGCCGCCGGCATATTCCGCGCTTCGGATCGATGGCGCGCGGGCCTATGATCTGGCGCGTGCGGGACAGCCCCCGCGCCTTGCCCCGCGCCGCGTCAGCGTCGGGCCATGGCGCTGCATCGACATTGGCGAGGTCGGCCCTGCCAATCGACGTGCGTCCCATGCCACGCTGGCGGTCACCGTGTCGAAAGGCACCTATATCCGCAGCCTCGCCCGCGATCTTGCCCGCGCTCTGGGCACGGTTGGCCATGTCACCATGTTGCGCCGCACCAGAGCAGGGTCATTCACGCTGCAGCACGCGATTTCGCTGGACAATCTGGCCGATGCTGCTATGCGCCGCAGCCTTGAAGACGTGACCTTGCCCATGAGGACGGCGCTGGACGACATCCCGGCACTCGCCCTCGATCCGGATCAGGCAAGGCTGCTCGCCCAAGGGCAGGTCTTATCCGGGGTCGCCGCGGCCGATGGCCTGCACTTTGCCAGTCTGGGAGAAACACCGATTGCGCTGGTGCAGTGCGAGGATGGCAACATCCGCGTCGAACGGGGCTTCAATCTGTGAACAACCACGCGATGTCGAAGGAATGACCAATGACCATCACCGCCGAGCGCAAGACCGCGCTGATCAAGGAACATGCCCGCCACGATGGCGACACCGGATCGCCCGAAGTGCAGATTGCTGTGCTGACCGAACGGATCGTCAACCTGACGGAGCATTTCAAGGGCCATCACAAGGATCATCACAGCCGTCGCGGCTTGCTGATGATGGTGAACAAGCGCCGTTCGCTGCTCGATTATCTGAAGAAAATCGACTTTCAGCGCTATGCGGATCTGATCGCCAAGCTTGGCCTTCGGAAATAAGGGGAGGGCGGCTTTCGGGCCGCTCTTTTCCTATGGGGCTTTTTTCCGCAATCCGGCGGAAGGCCGCAGGGGCAGTTCAGGCCCCACACCGCGCCGGTGCGGACAAACCGGCAACAGAGGCCCCGCACTGCACTGGGCAGACGGGTTTGAAGGAAATATGATGTTTGACACGAAGACTGTATCAATCGAGTGGGGCGGACAGACGCTGACTCTCGAAACGGGCAAGGTTGCCCGCCAAGCCGATGGCGCCGTGATGGCGAGCTTGGGCGAAACCGTGGTGCTGTGCGCCGTCACAGCTGCCAAATCGGTGAAAGAGGGCCAGGATTTCTTCCCCCTCACTGTTCATTATCAGGAAAAATATTCGGCCGCCGGGCGCATTCCGGGCGGCTTTTTCAAGCGCGAACGCGGTGCCACCGAAAAGGAGACGCTGGTTTCGCGCCTGATCGACCGGCCGATCCGCCCGCTGTTTCCGGAAGGCTTTTACAACGAGATCAATGCCATTGCGCAGGTGCTGTCCTATGATGGCGAAAATGAGCCGGATATTCTGGCCATGGTGGCTGCATCGGCTGCGCTCACCCTTTCGGGCGTGCCGTTCATGGGCCCCATCGGCGCCGCACGCGTTGGCTATGTCAACGGCGAATATGTGCTGAACCCGACCGATGCGCAGGTGGCCGAAGGCGATCTCGATCTGGTGGTCGCTGCCACGCATGATGCCGTGATGATGGTGGAATCCGAGGCGAACGAGCTTTCCGAAGAGGTGATGCTCGGCGCTGTCATGTTTGCGCATGACGCCTGCCGCACAGTGATCGGCGCGATCATTGAGCTGGCAGAGCAAGCCGCCAAGGACCCGTGGGAGCTCAACCTGGGCGAAGACAATGCAGCGCTGAAAGCCAGCATCAAGGCGCTGATCGGCAAGGATATCGAGGCGGCTTACAAGCTGACCGACAAATCTGCCCGCTCAAACGCGCTGAACGAAGCCCGCGCCAAGGCAAAGGCGATGTTTGCCGAACAGGCGCTGAGCCCGCAGGATGTGATGGCCGGGATCAAGCTGACCAAGAAGCTGGAAGCAGACATTGTGCGCGGCGCGATCCTGAAGACGGGCACCCGCATCGATGGGCGCACCACCACGCAGATCCGCCCGATTGTGGCCGAAACCCACTTTCTCCCGCGTGCCCATGGCTCTGCCCTGTTCACCCGCGGCGAAACCCAGACCATTGCCACCTGCACGCTCGGCACCAAGGATGCCGAACAGATGATCGATGGGCTGAACGGCCTGCATTACGAGCATTTCATGCTGCATTATAACTTCCCCCCCTATAGCGTGGGCGAAGTTGGCCGCTTTGGCGCGCCGGGCCGCCGCGAAGTCGGCCATGGCAAGCTGGCGTGGCGTGCGCTGCATCCGGTGCTGCCATCCAAGGAGGAATTCCCCTATACCATCCGCCTGACCAGCGACATCACCGAATCGAACGGTTCGTCGTCGATGGCGTCGGTGTGCGGCGGCAGCCTGGCAATGATGGATGCGGGCGTTCCCATCAAGCGGCCGGTGAGCGGCATCGCGATGGGCCTGATCCTTGAGGATGATGGCAAAGGCGGCAAGGAATTTGCCATCCTTTCGGACATTCTCGGCGATGAGGATCATCTGGGCGACATGGATTTCAAGGTGGGCGGCACATCCCAGGGCATCACGACGATGCAGATGGACATCAAGATTGCCGGCATCACGCGCGAAATCTTTGAAAAGGCGCTCAACCAGGCCAAGGAAGGCCGCGCGCACATCCTCGGCGAGATGGCCAAAGCGCTGGGCGAGGTCCGCACCGAGCTGTCCGCGCATGCGCCGCGCATCGAGACACTGACCATCGACAAGGCAAAGATCCGCGATGTCATCGGCACAGGCGGCAAGGTGATCCGCGAGATCGTTGCCACCACTGGCGCCAAGGTCGATATTGATGATGAGGGACTGATCAAGATCAGCTCGTCCGATCTGGGCCAGATTGAAGCTGCGAAAAACTGGATCCTCGGCATCGTCGAAGAGCCCGAAGTGGGCAAGATCTACACCGGTAAGGTCGTCAATCTGGTCGATTTCGGCGCATTCGTGAACTTCATGGGCGGCAAGGATGGCCTTGTCCATGTCAGCGAGATGCGCAACGAGCGTGTCGAAAAAGTGTCTGATGTCGTTGCCGAAGGCCAGGAAGTCCGCGTCAAGGTGCTTGAAATCGACAATCGCGGCAAAGTGCGTCTTTCGATGCGCGTGGTCGATCAGGAAACCGGTGCCGAACTGGAAGACACGCGCCCCCCGCGCGAGCCGCGCGAAGCCCGCGGTGATCGTGGCGATCGCGGTCCCCGTCGTGATGGCGGCCGCGATGATCGCCGCGGCGGTCGTGATCGTGGCCCCAGACGAGATGGTGGCCGAGATGGTGGCCGCAATGGCGGCAGCGAGCGCAGCAGCGGTGACGGCGATGTCGACACCGGCCATGTGCCTGCCTTCCTTGCCGGCGACGATTGATCGCAGGCCCGTCGCTGTCGTGCGGGCGACGGGCTGAACCGTCGGCCCGTCCGGCACACGGGATACATAAAAAGGGGTCCGGCGCTTTTGCACCGGGCCCCGTTTTTCTGGCACGCAAGGCCGATTTCAAGCCTGGGCATTGAGTGCGCCGCACCGCCATGATAGCTTTGCCCATCCTTTTGGAGGAGGGCGATCATGAGCCTTGCAGCAGCAGCGCCAACAAGCTTCATCTTCACGCGCGATCGCGCCCGCGCCAAGGCCTTTTATGGCGACACGCTGGGCCTCAGCCAGAGTGCCGAGGATCAATTTGGTGTGGTCTATGATCTGTGCGGCAGCCAGATGCGGCTGACGGACATTGCCGATCATGTGGCGGGGCCGCACACTGTGCTGGGCTGGACGGTGCACGATCTGTCGTCCGCCATGGCCGACCTGCGGGCCAAAGGCGTGGAATTTCTTGTTTATGATGGCTTTGGCCAGGATGCCGACGGCATCTGGACCGCGCCCGATGGCCATGCCCGGATTGCCTGGTTCAACGATCCCGATGGCAATAATCTCTCGATCATGCAGCGCGGATGAGCTGAGCCGGAAACGGCCGCAACACTGACTGCCGATCAGGCACGGATCAGGCCTCCCATAGGCTTCAGCCCGGGATGGGCGGGATAGAGCGTGCGCGCCACCAGCGCGGGATCGAGCCCATAATGCCCCGCAACCAGCCCTGCGATCAGGCTTTCCAGCGCGCTTGTGGGCCTCAGATCACGCCCTTCATGCAGCGCCGCCTGGGCAAGCCCGGGCCAGTCCGCGACGATCTGCCCGCCAGCAACGGCGCCGCCCGCCAATATGGCAGCGCCCGCGGTGCCATGATCCGTGCCTCCGGTGCCATTCACGGCAGCCGTCCGGCCAAATTCGGTGGCAATCAGCACCGCCGTATCGCCCCAGGCGGTGCCCAGCCCGCCGCGGATCGCGCCCAGCATGGCATCCAGCCCGGCCAGTTCCTGCTGAAGCCTGCGGGCTTGCGCATTATGCGTATCCCAGCCGCCGGTTTCGATCATCACCACATCGGCGCCCGCATTCCCGCTCATCAGCCGTGCCACCGCCTCGCCTGTCGCCCGGCCCGCCGCCGCGGCACCGGCCCCGCGTGCACCGCCTGCGCCCGTCATGCCGCCGCCTGCCATGGCCCGCGTGGCGAGCGCGCTTTCCAATGCGCCATGCAGTGCCGCATCGCCCTCATAGAGCTGCCCGACACGTGCGATCAGATCGTCGCTCGCATCGGGCAGGGCCGATGGCGCATAGGAAGCCACTGGGGTTTGGCCCCGCAACGCCGCCGGAATAGATGGTGCATAAGCCAGCGCACGCGGTACAGACCCGCGCTGCGCCGCAAGCAGCGCAAGCATGCGGTTCATCCACCCATCCTTTTGCGCATAAGGGGCAGCACCCCCGGTTTCGACGATGTTCTGCGCATCGAAATGGGATCGATCGCGATAGGAAGAGGCAATGGCATGCACGAACAGCGCCTCCTTTGCCTGATAGGCCGCGCCCAGCTGCGCGAGGGCCGGATGCAGCGCAAACAGGCTATCGAGCCGTGCTGCCCCGCTTTCTGCCTCGACCATGCTGCCGCGCAGCGCAGCATAGGCCGGATCGGCATAGGGAATGAGGGTGGACAAGCCATCAGCGGCACCGCGCTGGAGAATGAAGATGAACTTGCGGGCAGACCCGGTGCGCGCATAGGCAAGCGAGTGCGAGCCAAGGGCCGCAACGATGCCAGCGGCTCCCAAAAGGCCAAGCGCGGTGCGGCGGGATGGTTGCCGGATCATAACTATCTCCTCAGAAATTCAGGGCTGACGACCAGCAACGCCATTGCCTGCGCCGGGCTTTCGGCACGGGCAAGCGCGGTGATCGTCGGTTGGCGCAGCTGCGCGCCCAGCAGCTGCGGGGCAAGGCTGCGCGGATCGAGCGGGCGCGGCGCGAGCGCAACAAGACGCGGCGCAGCTTCCACCCGGCGTATCAGCGCATCGGGCGCCAGCCAGCTGGCCGCCAGATCGTCATAGCCGGCGGGCGAGCCCGGCCTCCACACCGGCTGGCCCAGCTGATCGAGCATACGGGCAAGCGCAAGCGCTGGAGGCGGCTCGACCAGACCCACAGCACGCCCGGTCGACACCACCCATTCCCACGGCGTCTTGTATTTGGCCTGCGCTGGCGACCAGCTTTCGGGCGATTCCACGAGCGTCTGATACCAGCGGGCGAGATCTCCCCCGCTTTGCAGAAAGCTGTTTGTCAGCCGTTCGACAAGGGCCGCAGGTGGATCATCGGCCACGAAATGGCGGGCAAGCTTGAACGACAAGTGCCGCGCAGTGGCGGGGTGGACGGCAAGATCAGCCAGGATCGCGGCGGCCTGCGCCTCTCCCGTCTGATCATAGCGCCGCCCCATGATCTGGCGGCTGCCCGGCTCGTGCAGCAAGGCGGAAAATTGAAAGCTGCCCGGCGCTCCATCGGTGCCCGTCGCCCGCGCCATTGGTCCGCGTGCTTGCCCCAGCCCGGTCACGGTGAACCCTGTCAGCGCACGGGCAAGCTCTGTCACATCGGCCTGGCTGTATCCAGCGCGGACCCCCAACGTGTGCAGCTCCAGGATTTCGCGGGCCAGATTTTCGTTCAGGCCAAGCTGACGACGGCCGCGCCCGGCAACGGCCTGGCCCAGTGGGCTGTTCGGCCCGATCGATTGCGCCTGATCGAGATAGAGGAGCATCGCAGGGTGGCGCTCCACCGCCTGCAGCATCGCGGCAAATCGTCCGGTCAGATGCGGGCGCACAGCCTCCATCTCGAGCAGGCCCGCCGTGGCCACCACCGGCAGCTTGTCGATGGAAACGGCAAAATGATTGGCCCAGAAGTGCACCAGCCGTTCGGCAAAGGGGGCTGCCGTTGCAAGGCTGGCAGCGTAGCGGGCCTGGAGCGCGGCAAGATAATGCTGGCGCACGCCCTGCCGTGCCGTGCGGATCACCTCCTGGCTTTCGGCGGCCGCCGCATCCTCGCTCGCCATGGCATTGGCCATGGCGGCATCAGGGCGGGCTCGCGCCCCGGCCGGCTCCGGGCTCGCCGTGCCGGCATCGCGGCGTGATTGGCGGATCAGGCGCGCCACCTGCTGATAGCTCTCGATCGCCTGGGCAGCGGCCTCGCGGCCAGGCAGGGCGGCGATGGCCGGCGGGCGCGGATCGTAACGCTGCAGCTGTTCGATGAGCGCATGTGCGCCATGCGCGGCGTCAGCCTGCGCGGCATGAACGCCAAGGCCAAAGCGCGTTGCTGCCAGCCGATGCGGGTCTGCGGGGTCAATCGCCATGGCCTTGCGCCTCCTGAAACTGGTTAGCTGCCTCTGTCTGCATGCAGGCTGTGGCGCATCTATGTCAAAACTTTGCCGCATCCGGCATGTGCGCACTGGCCGAGGCCGCTTGCGCCGGGCAGGGCTTGCAGCTAGTGATCGCCATAGCGCGGTCGAATGACGAGCGGGTGTCGCTCAATGCCGCCGCGAGGCGAATGACGAGCGGGTGTAGCTCAATGGTAGAGCAGCAGCTTCCCAAGCTGACGACGAGGGTTCGATTCCCTTCACCCGCTCCAGCGCATCAGACACAATAAGCCGAGCGGATGATCAAAAAAAATGGGTGCAGGCCCCCACGAGCCTGCACCCTGCGCCAATCGGCTGTGCCGATCAGCGCAGCCCGAACAGGCGCAACCTGTCGATCTGGCCGAAGCGGCTGACGCAGACAAAGCTGCCGCGATCAAGACTGCTGCCCCAGCCGCGATCATAGCCGCGATCATAGCCGCGCCCATAGCCACGATAGCCATCTCTCACCACGATCCGGCCGCGCACTTCATAGCCGCCACGCACACGATCAATATCGGTGATTTCGGTCACATCGGCACGACCGCCATAGCCGGCCCGGTATTCTGCCGCGCGCACACAGCGTTCAACAGCGGCGCGCGAGCCGCCATAGCGGCGCCGGTCATATCCCCAGCCATTATAGGAGCGATCGCCATAGCCATAGCCATCGCGATAATAGCCATCATAACGGTCATAGCGATCCCGGCCGGAACCGCTCGACAAGATGGCAGCAAGGCCGCCAATGATGATCGCGCCGGCAATCACGTCGCCGGCATCGATCCGGTCATCATCCCAGCGATCACGCGCCTGTGCCGGTGTGATGGCGCTGGCGGCCGCCGCAATCATCGCGGCCCCCATGGCTGCGCCCTTGAAGATCGAAATCTGTTTCGAAGCCTTTTGCATATCTGGCCTCCATGCCCTTTGCTCAAAACATCCAGGGCTGCATTGCCCGGGATGATTCGCACATTAGGCGGGCCACGCTGATGCGATGCTGAACCCCTTGCTTAGCTGAGGTTCAGACAGGCTGCGTTCAGACCCCGCCGCCAATCGAGACATTGCGCACATCGCCGCGGGAGGATACGACGCAGCGGAAATCATCCCGCACGGCATAGGCATTGGCATCGGGGCGGCGCACGATGCCCTCAACCAGCCAGCCATCGCCATCGCGCTCAACCCGATCGATGCGATCCACGCGTGATCGTTCGCCAGCGCGATCCTCCACTGCGATGATGCACGAATCGGCAGCGGCATCGCGGCTGTCGGCCTGCTGGCGCGGTGAGCCCTGCCGTTCCTGCCGTTCGCTGCGATCATCATAGCGTTCGTCTTCGCGGTCGCGCCGATCGCGCCTCGGCCGGTCCCCAGCATTGGCAATGGCGGCGATAATGCCGATCAGCGCAACCCCGGCAATGATATCGCCCGCATCCACATCAATGCGATCGCGGTGATAATGACGCCCCCAGCGCGCATCGGCCGGCATGGCGGCAAGGCATGTTGCAAGCAGCGCTGCGGAAAGGGCAAGGCCCCGAACTGGCATTTTCATGTGAATGTCCCCTGCTGGGCCCGGCGCACGCGCAGGGCCGCTGCCGATCATCTAGCCGCCCGGGGCTTGCACGGGGATGAACGGATGCAAAGAGGCCGGCAAGGCCTCGGCCGGTGGCAAATCGGGGATTTTCAGTGTCTGGCCGACATAGATTTTGTCCGGGCTGTCAAGCTGATCCTGATTGGCATCGAAAATCAGGGGATAAAGCTGCGCCGCGCCGAGATAATGCGCGGCCAACTTGCCCAGCGTGTCGCCCTGCACCACCCGGTGCTCTGCCATGAAGGATTTGAACTGGATCGGCCGGGCGAGGGCATCAAGATCGACCGCCACACGGGCGAGACTTGTAGGGCGATAGCCCGGATCGAGCAGCCAGCGACGCCGGGCAGGGCCGGCCACATCGTTGATGTCGTTCGGCCCTTTGCGCGGGGTCGAGAGCAGCCGCGCGATGACGCTGCCGATGCGCGCCTTCCAGCCTGTGCCGGGCGGGCTGTTGCGCAAC
>CAZFYJ010000001.1:30940-33394 GCA_964523215.1 uncultured Sphingomonadaceae bacterium
AGCCGGTAGAGCCGCGAGCTGTTTTCGGTGTTCAGCACCAGGCCCTGCTTGCGCGCGCCTTCGATCACCCAATCGAGCGCTGCATCGGACAAGCGCCGCTCCGGCCCGCCACCGCCGACCGAGCCATGATTGCCCGGAAACCATTTCTGCTGATAGGGCGCCTGCGGATCAAAAGTGGAGCATTCGACCGCGGCATTGAGGCTGCCGACATTGTCCCACAGCGAGGGCGTGAACAGCACATTATCCTCATCCAGTGCAAGCGCGTGGCGCGCCGCCTGGATCTTGCTGGTGAGGCGCACGTCATGAAAGCGATGGCGCTGGTTGAGCCAGGACTGGCCGGGCATGATGCGCGGCCAGCCAAGCGCGCCGACCGTATCCCACACGCCGAGATAGCGGATCGAAAGCAGATGCGCAGCGCTGGCATCAAATGCGGGGAGATTGCGCTGCCGCCAGTCCATATCGGCCCAATCAGCGCACAATCTGGTCGAATATTTGGCGCGGAACCAGCGCGCCTCGGGGGGATCGTCGCCGGCATTGGCCACGGCCTTGCGATACATATCGATCGCAGCATCGATCTGGCTGGCGCTGATCACATCGAGAATGCCGGCAAAGCGCACCAGCCCGGCAAAGCTGCGCGCCGTGAACGCGCCCCGGCTGAAGCCGAACAGAAACAGCTCATCCTGCGCTTCATAGTTGAAGATCAGGAAGCGATAGGCCTCGCGCAGATTTTCAACCAGCCCCTTGCCGAATGCGCCGCCGCGCAGCTTGTCGTCGCTCGATGTGCCGACGCCTTCATCATACCAGACAATCTGCACCCGCCCGTCATCGGTGCGCGGGCGCACGCTTTCAGCCACCAGCACGACATTGGTCGGATGCTCCTGCGACAGCCTGCTCCACGATCCATCAAAGCAGAAGACGAGCCGTTTCGGCCGGCGGCGCGGCGCGCGCTGCCGCGGCGGCCGATCTGCCACGCGCTGTTCCCCGGAAGCGTCCATGCGCAAATGCCCCTGTGCTGCGCATCCATGCTGTCATGGCATGCGGCTCTGGCTGATGGCGCGACCTGTTCTGATTGAGGCAAAGCTTAGCGCCTGAGGGGCAAAGCACAAGCAAAAGCGGGCGGCAAAAGCGGGCGGCAAAAGCGGGCGGGCAGCCTGTTCGCTACCCCCCCGCCTGCTGCATTTGGGTCAGGGCCGCACCGTCACCGTTACGGCACGACGGTTCTGGGCCCAGGCTGCCTCATTGCTGCCCAGCGCGGCGGGCCGCTCCTTGCCATAGGACACCGTCGTGATCCGGGCCGGATCAATGCCCAGCGAGACAAGATAGTTGCGGGCCGCATTGGCGCGCCGCTCACCCAGCGCAATATTGTAATCGCGCGTGCCGCGTTCGTCGCAATGGCCCTCGATGGTGACGCGCACATTGGGATATTGGCGCAGCCAGGCGGCCTGGCTATCGAGCACGGCCCGATCTTCGGCATCGATATCATAGCGATCAAGCGCGAAAAACACGCGATCGGACGAGACGCGGGCGAGGAAATCTTCCTGGCTGCCCGGGCCACCCGGCACCACGCCGCCCACATCGCCCGCGCCGCCGCCTGATCCGGCGCCGCCCATATCGCCCTGAGTGCCGACAGGCGGGGGAATATCGTCCACAACAGGGCGCTTTTTGGCGCAGCCGGCCGTCATCACCAGCGCAGGCACCGCCAGCAGCAAAATCTTGGTGTGTTTCATTGTCTTTCCTCCGTCCACACGTCCGGCCACGAATGGCCAATATTAACCCAGTTTTTCATCGCACTGGCAAGGCATGGACACCGCCAGCCGAGCCGAATCTGCGCCAGAATGGGACATGGCACCCATTTTTCCCTCGCCCCAACAGATGCAAACATCCACCAAGCTCCCACTGCCGGTCACGGCAGAATTGGCCCCCCGACTGCCGGTCACGGCAGAATTGGCCCCCACGCCGGATCGGAGCCATCGACCGGGGTGGGCAGCTTGCGTTCGGCTATCCCCGTCACGTCGACCTGCCACACGCTCGATCTGCCATCCTTGCCCTGCGTGGTTCGGAAAAACTGGATGACGCGGCCATTGGGGGACCAGCTGGGCGCTTCATCCTGCCAGCTGTTGGTCAGCACGCGTTCATTGCCGCCCGATGGCGTCATCGTGGCGATGCGAAATGCGCCGCCCCCCATTTTGGTGAACGCAATCAGATCGCCGCGCGGGCTCCATTCGGGCGTTGCTGCGGTGCCGCCGCCAAAGCTGATGCGCTGCTGATCAGAGCCATCGGCATTCATCACATAGATTTGCTGGCTGCCCGAACGATCGCTTTCAAACACGATGCGCTTGCCATCGGGCGAATAGCTGCCGCCGGTATCGATGCCGGGCGTGTTGGTAAGCCGTCGCGGCGTGCCGCCCTCGGTTGCGATGCGGTAAATGTCGGTATTGCCCGCCACCGCCATCG
>CAZFYJ010000002.1:0-33234 GCA_964523215.1 uncultured Sphingomonadaceae bacterium
TAATCGAGCGTCGCCGGCATCAGATCGGGCGTTTCGTCGGTCGCATAGCCAAACATGATGCCCTGATCGCCAGCCCCCTCATCCTTGTTGCCGGAGGCGTCCACGCCCTGCGCGATGTGGGCGGACTGGCCGTGCAGATTGTTCAGAAAGGTCAGCGTTTCCCAGTGGAAGCCGGACTGCTCATAGCCGATTTCCTTGACGGTCCGGCGCACGGTCGCCTCGATTTCTTCCTTGGCGCCGGGGGCCCAGGCGCCGTTTTCGTAAACGCCCTTGCAGCGGATCTCGCCCGCCAGCACCACCAGCTGGGTGGTCGTCAGCGTTTCGCACGCGATGCGTGCTTCGGGGTCTTTCGAGAGGAACAGATCAACAATGGCATCCGAAATCTGGTCGGACACCTTGTCCGGATGGCCTTCGGAAACGGATTCGGATGTAAAAAGATAGGTCGAACGCATGGTTTTTCCAGTTCTAGAGGGCTGTATCTGCGTATAAAGAAATCTTTATGTGCGGGCGGCGACATAGCGGGAACGCCGCCCCAACGCAATGGCAAACAGCAGCATCAGGCCTGCCAGCATCAGCGGGATGGCGTTGCCATGGCGGCTGAAGAACGTGGGATCCCGCGCAGCAGGCATGCGCGCATCGATCCGGCCTGGCGATCCCATTGGCAGCGCGCCGATGATCCGTCCGTCGGCTGCGATCACGGCGCTGATGCCGGTTGGGGTGGAACGGACCACCGGCAGCGCTTCCTCGATCGCGCGCAGCCGCGCCTGCGCCAGATGCTGCGGCGGGCCCCAGCTGCCAAACCAGGCGTCGTTTGACGGATTGAAGATGAAATCGGGGCGGTCTGCACGGTCCACCACCTTGCCTGAAAAGATGATCTCATAGCAGATCTGAACGCCCATGCGCGGCCATGCGACTGGCGGGCTGGCCGCTTCGCCCGGCATCGGCGGGATCGCAAGCGAAAGGGTGCGCGCACCCGGCCCTGGCCGGAATTCGAGATCGCCAGGGGCCAGCCGGTCCAGCCCGAGCGGCGCCAGCACGCTGCGCAGCGGCAGATATTCGCCGCCCGGGACAAGATGCGCCTTGTCATAGCGCGGGCTGCCGCCGGACTGGTGCGCCAGCTGCCCTGCGCCATCGATGATCATCACGCTGTTCGCCGCTGCGACGGGCTGGCGGCCGCCATCGAAATGCAGCGCCAGCGCGCCCAGCACCAGCCGATCATCAGGGCCGAGCAGGCTCGCGAGCCGCGCCCGCGCCGCGGCCGGGCCGAGGCCATAATAGCCCGGGGGATAGCCGCTTTCGAGATAATCAGGGATCGCCGCTTCTGGCCAGAAGATGATGCGCGGCTCGCGATTTTGCACAGCTTGCGGCGCACGATCCGGCCGCCTGACCCCCGCATCCAGCGTGGGATTGGCCAGCTTGGCAAAATTTGCGTCCGCCGCGCTGCCGGACCATTTGTCCTGCTGGCCGACATTGGGCTGGACCACCGAAATCGCGATGCCGGGTGCGGGCTCGATGCGCGGCGCGCCTCGCAATTCTGCCTGTTCCAGCAGCATGACTGCCGTCACCCCTGCGATTGCCGCACCCCATAACAGATGCGTGCGCAGCTGCGCACCGGGTGCCGCCGGATGGGCCGGGGTGGCGCGGCCCAGCGCACCGATCAGGGCGGCGAAAAACGCCAGCATGCCGGAAAGGCCATAGGTGCCGATCCAGGGCAAGATGCTGGCGGCAAGCCCCGCCATATGGCCGTGCTTGTCCATCAGAATCGCGCTCAGCGGATTCCACGCAAAGCCCGTCATCACCCAGCTGCGCAGCCATTCGGCCACGATCCAGGCCCCGCCAAAGGCGAGTGCGAGGATCAAGCCTTGCCCCTTTTGCGGGCCCGCCGGTGCGTTGCGACCCAGTGACGCGCGACCGACGGTGATCTGCCAGGCGAACCAGCTTGCCAGCGCCGGATAGACCGCAAGATAGCAGGCAAGGCCCAGCACCGCGATCCAGCCGAGCCACGCCGGCATTGCCGCCTGAAAGGTGAAGGCGGTGGCAATCCAGTTCAACCCGAGTGCGAAATGTGCAATGCCAAACAGCCAGCCGAGCAGGAAGCTGCGCCTGCCGTTTTCTGCCTGCGCGATCAGCCACACCAGCAGCGCCAGCGCGATCAGCGTTGCCGGCCACAGGCCCAAAGGCGCAAATCCGGTGGCCGAGGCCAGCCCGGCAAGCACGGCAAGGCTGCGAGGATAGGCGCGCAATCGATCGAGCATCGCGGCTGCATCTAGCATGCCGCAGCCCGGCGGCAAGCGCCCTATTTCACGGCTCCCCTTGCGATCAGCCGCGGCACCAGCACGATCGCTGCGATCAGGGGGAAGCGGCGCTGCCACGGCTTGATGCGGATCTGGGTGCCCGCGTGGCGATTGATCTTCCACGCCAGATAATCAATGCCGCCGGAAAAGGTGAAGCTTGCCTTGGCAAGGCGGATCACGCTCAGCCATTTGCCGCGACGGCGCAGCCGCTGCCACCGTCTTGCGGCCCCGGCGGGCGTCAGCGCCTGCCTTGGTGAACCAATCACCGCACCAAAGCGGGCATAGCGCGCCGGGTCTGCGTCAACAATAGTGCCCGATCGGCTGCTGCGTTCCGCGCGCAACTCGGTGGCATAGGTGCGCGCAAATCCCGTCTGCCAGATCGCCATCGGCGCGGGATCCGGGCTGACCGGGGCGGCAAGCGCAAACAGCGTGGGCGCGGCCTGCGCAACCGCGGCAATGGCGGCATCGCGCGCGGCATCATCATGCGTCCACACAAGGCGGCTGGGCTGGGCAAAGCGCGCCCACACGCTCGCATTATCGGCTTCCAGGCTGCACAGCCGGGCAAAATCTGCCATGCTGAGCACCGCATATTTGGCCGCCAGCGCGCCCTGCGCATAGGGAAAGACATTGGGCGGAATCAGCCGGTTGGCCGCCGCCAGCCAGCGGCTGCCGGGATAGGCGGCCCGATAATCGCCGACGATCAGATAGAAATCGAGCATCAGGCCATCGAGCTGCGCCTCGCGCAGGCAGGATCCGTAAAACAGCACGGCCATGGCCGATGGATGGTGGTCCGCAATCGCCGCTGCCATTGCCGCGACCCGCGGATCGACCGGCTCGGCCAGTTCGGCGGCAACGAGCTCTGCAAGGTCGGTCTGCCCCGGCAAGGGCCGGCTCATGCCGCCATTTTCAGGAAAGGCACTGGCGCTGTCGAGCGCAGCACGATGGGGCACCCGCGCGTCGCCCGAAATGTCTCGCCATCGAGTATTACATCAGTGGCGTCGCTTTCGATGCGGATCATGTCGCCCTGCTGCACATGTACGCCCGCCAGCGGCTGTGTGCCCAATCTGCCGAGCATGGCGGCCCACAAGGCCTTGAGCAGCGCGCTGCCCGAGGATTCGACCGCCAGCAGCTTCAGCCCGCCCGTGCCCCCGGCCTGCGCACGGCTGCTCAGCAACAGCCGCTCCAGCGTGGTGACAATCAGGAAGGAAAAGCGCTGGGTTGCATCGTCGCCGCGCACCAGCGAGACCTTGACCGGATTGGGCGCGGGCGGAAGAAAGCGGGCGCGAATGCCGGACAGCATCGAAAAGATCACCGCCATTCCGGCAATCACATGGCTAAGGCCGTTGGGCAGGCCGAGCGGATAGATTTTGTGGCGGCAATAGAGGATGGTGTCAGCCAGCCCGGCACCGCCCAGGAACATGCCGAGCACTGGCTTCGCTTTGTCCGCTGCCGCGTCCGGATCGCCCGAGGACAGGGCAATCAGCTCGCGCTCAATGATATAGGGTTTGAGATCGCCACGGGCCCGCGCCACGATCTGCTCCAGCGCCTTCAGCGGATCGCCCTGCGCCCCCAGATCGAGTGCGATAAGATTGGTCTTGCCATTGGGCAGCACGGCAACGGGCGGCGGCGTTCCGCCATAAGCGCCGGAATAAAGCTCGGTGAGTGCGGCCTGCACCGTGCCATCGCCGCCGTTCACGATAATCAGCTCTGGCCGCACCATGGCGATGCTGGCAATTGCTGCATCAATCTGCCCCACATCATCCACCTCATAATGGAAAACATCGGGATTGGCGATGCAATAGGCGCGGATTTTGGGCAGGATGGCGCGGTTGCCCGTCGAACAGGGGTTCGAAAGCAGGGCCACCCGCGCCATGACTTATCCCACCGGCCCGAACGACAGGCCATCGACATAGTTCATCACGATGGTGATCCTTGCCGTGGCGGCACCCACATTGAAAGCGACCTTGGCCATGCTGGGCTTTTTCTGGAGCAGCACGTCGGTCAGGCTGTATTTGGGATTGCCGGAAAGCCCGCCGCCATCGCTGCGGTCCGATTTGCGGTTGCCGTTCATGTCGTGCCGCACAAACACGGCATAGGTGCCCGGCTTGGCGACCGGCACGCACACGGCCATGGTGCCCGTCCTGCTGACCGGCACATCGACCCGGGCAAGCCATTTGTCACGTTCCATGAACGTCGCCCGGTTGTTGGCATAAAGCCGCACGCTGATCGTCCCTGCGCGCTTTTTCAGGCCAGTCACCGTCACCAGCACGGCCGTCTTGTTGTCGTTGCAGAGCGCCGCCTGCGGCCCAAGTGCCGCTGCGCCCGCCGCATGCGGGGTGGCTGCCAGCCCAATCGCCAGCGCTGCAACGCCAAGGCTGCCCGCCATCTTCTGCTTCATCGTCACCATCATGCTCCTGCATCATGCACCGGGCCGCCCAAAGGAGCCCCGGCGCATGAAGCTCACGCCTTATCACGATCGCATATGATGAAAATTTGCGGCCAAAAAATGGTGAAGGCTGGACGATATCGGGAAATTCGCGCAAAAGAGGGGAGCTCATCGGCCATCATTGCGGCCCCCCAATCAGGTTGATCACGCTTTCATCATGGCCTTTTTCACTGCAACCGATCGCTACATCGCCAGGCTGGTCGCGGTGCCGATGCTGGCGACGCTGGTGGTCGCGGCGATGCTGCTGATTCTCGACAAGATGCTGCGCCTGTTTGATTTCGTGGCGTCGCAAGGCGGCCCGGTCAGCGTGGTGTGGCGCATGCTCGGCAATCTCATTCCCGAATATCTGTCGCTCGGCATCCCGATCGGCCTGACGCTCGGCATTTTGCTGGCGTTCCGCAAGATCGCCCAATCTTCGGAGCTGGATGTGATGCGCGCCGTGGGCCTTGGCTATTGGCGGCTGCTGCGGGTGCCGATGCTCTATGCCGTCGTGCTTGCAGGCGTCAACATGGCGATTGTCGGCTTCATCCAGCCTTATGCACGCTATGCCTATGAAGGGCTGCGGTTCGAGCTGCAATCAGGGGCGCTGGGCGCATCGATCAAGATCGGCGAGTTCACCAATCTCGGCAACCGGCTGACAGTGCGCATCGACCAGAGCTTTGACGACGGGCGGCGGCTGGAAGGGATGTTCGTGCGCGCCGAAGGGCGCAAGGGGCAAAATATCTCGGCCACGGCCGCGGGCGGGCAGTTTCTGTCCACGGATGATCCCAACACCATCATCCTGCGGCTCACCGATGGCGTGCTGATCCATGACGCACCCGGGTTCGCCACCCCCCGTGTGCTGACCTTTTCGAGCCACGATCTGCCCATTCCCTTGCCCAAAGCCGAGGCATTTCGAGGGCGTGGCGATGCCGATCGGGAGCTGACCATTCCCGAATTGTGGCAGACCGCGGACGCGGCGAAAACGCCGCAGAAGGTCAGGCTTGAAGCCCGCGCCAATCTGCATTTCCGGCTGGTGGAAGTGGCAGCGATGCTGCTGCTGCCGTTCCTTGCGGTCGCCCTGGCTGTGCCGCCCAAGCGCTCCTCCTCGGCGCTGGGCGTGTTTCTGTCCATTGTGATGCTCGTCACCCAGCACAAAGTGAACGAATATATCGAAAGCCAGGCTGCGCTGGGGCGGATCGATCCGGTGCTTGGGCTGTGGGGCGGCTTTGCGGTGTTCGCGCTGCTGATCGGCTGGATGTATCATCATCTCGCGCATGTGCCGGGCGGCCAGCCGATCGGCGCGCTTGAACGGGTGTTTGCGAAATTGGGCGGCACGATCCGGCGCTGGCTGGATCGTCGCACGCGGGTGGAGGTCTAGCCCATGGCTGTGCTCGGGATGGTGCCGTCGCGGACGATGTTCTTTTATGTCGGCAAGATGTTTCTGGTGCGCACGGTGGCCGTGCTCGCCATGCTGGTGATCGTGCTGATGGCGCTCGATCTGCTGGGCGAAACGGGCAAGATCCTGCGGGTGCCCGGCAACGGCCAGGAAGAGATATTGCGCTATGTCAGCCTGCGTGTGCCCCAGCTTATTGCCCGCTTTCTGCCCTTTTCAGTGCTGCTCGGCACGCTGATCACGCTTGTCACCCTCAATCAGAACAGCGAGGTTGTGATGATGAAGGCGGCCGGCCTTTCGGCACATCAGGTGCTGGCGCCCTTGTTTCTCGTTGCCTTTTTCGTGGCGGCAATCAGCTTTGTGTTCAACGAGCGGGTGGTGTCGCGCGCAACGGCCGCACTCGATCGCTGGCAGGATGTCGATTATGAGGCGGTGCCGCAGGATAGCGGCGTGAAAACCAATATCTGGGTGCGCGATGGCCGCAATCTGCTGCGCGCTGCGGTGGTGCAGCGGCTGCCCAACAAAGGCCTGATGCTGCAGGACGTGACGCTCTATGATCGTGCCTCGGGTGCCCTCGATGCCGTGATCCAGGGGCCCCGCGCCCGCCGCGATGGGACGGCGTGGCTGCTGGATGATGCAACCCGCTTTGATGTGTCAACGGGCAAGAGCGAGAAGATCGGCCCGCTGCGCATCGGCGAAGGCATCACCAATGATCAGTTTCTGCTGGCCAAGGTCGATGCCGATGGCATGGGATTTTTCGAGCTGCGCGATGCGATTGCGGCGCTCAAGGCGGCGGGGCGGCCAACCCGCCAGCTGGAAGGCGATCTGTGGCACAAGCTTTCCAGCCCGCTGTCCGCGTTGCTGATGCCGCTGCTGGGGGCCGTCGCCGGCTTTGGCCTTGCCCGATCCGGAAAGTTGTTCGTGCGGATCGTCATCGGCATGGCGCTTGGCTTTCTCTATTTTGTCGCCGACAATTTTGCGCTCGCCATGGGCAATCTCGGTGCCTATCCGCCTTGGCTTGCGGCGTGGGGCCCCTTTTTCCTGTTTTTCCTGATCGGGGAAACCGTGCTCGTCCGCACCGAGGAATAGGGCCGTCCTGCGCGTGGCATCGCCGGATCATTCGCCGCCGCTGATCGCGCCGAGGGATGTCGCCCGGGGCGCTGGCCTTGCTGCACTGTCACGGCTTGGCACCCTGATCGAGATCGTCGCGCAGCCGGTCTTCACCTGGCTGTACGGCTGGGCCACCTATGGGCTCTACACGGTGATGTGGGCGCTGGTGAACATTGCGGAAAACATCGTCGATCTGTCGATGACGCAGGGCCTCCAGCGCGAGGTGCCAGCGGCGAGCGACGAGGCGACGGCGGCGGCGCTGGTGCGCTTTGCCCTGTTGGTGACAGTGCTGCCCGCCGCGCTCATTGCCGCCGCGGTCAGCATCAGCGCGTCCCTGGTTGCGCCGTTCTTTTCTGCGGCACCGGCTGATCTTGCCACCTTGCCTGCCACCATTGCGCTGTTTGCCTGGGCGCTGCCCTTGTGGACCTTCATCGAAGTGGCAACCTCTGCGGTGCGGGCGCGGCGCGCCTTCGGTCCCGAAATCCGCCTGCGCGTCTTCTGGGAACAGCTGCTGCGGCTGTTGTGCGCGATTGCGCTCTGGGCCGCGGGCGCAGGGCCAATGGGCCTTGCGATGGCGCATCTCCTCTCGCTCGCCGCAACCGCGCTGCTCAGCGCCCGGCTGCTCGTGCGCCACTATGACCGGCACGGGCTGCTCCACGGCCGCTTGTCAGCGGGCGCGCGCCGCAATCTGCTCAAGAGCGGCCTCGGCACCATGCCCCCCGCGCTTGCCCGCCGCCTGTTCAACGATTTTCCTCCGGTGTTGCTGAACCTGCTGTTGCCGGGTGCGGCGGGCGCAACCGCGGCCGGCTATTTCGGCGTTGCCCGCAAGATTGCATCCGTGCCGCTGATCGTGCGTCAATCCTTCCTCTATGTGCTGGCACCGTTGGCGACTGCGCAGGCCAGCGACAACCGGGCCGCAGTGGCGCCGCTTTACGGCTTTTCGGTGCGGCTTTCGCTGGTGCTGGCGGTGCCGATCACGGCACTGATGATGCTGATTGCGCCCGATATCCTCGCGCTCTTCGCTCCGGGCGCAGAGGCGGCGCTGACCCTGCTGGTGCTGCTGTTGCTCGCCCGCGCTGGGGAAGCTGTGGTCGGCCCTGCGACCCCGCTCGTCGAAATGCTGGGCCACCGGGCGATGCCGCTGATCAACACGGCACTGGGCC
The DNA here is from genome assembly GCA_964523215.1 of uncultured Sphingomonadaceae bacterium. Lineage (GTDB taxonomy): Bacteria > Pseudomonadota > Alphaproteobacteria > Sphingomonadales > Sphingomonadaceae > CAZFYJ01. The sequence continues at coordinate 8,389 of CAZFYJ010000002.1, forward strand.
TTGCGCTTGCGGCCGGGCTTGCCGTGTGGCTGGTGCCTCAAGCGGGGCCGTGGGGCGGCGCGACTGGCATGGGCATTGCCGTGGGCGCGGGCGTGGTCGCGATGGCCTGGGTGGCAACTGTCCAGCTGCGCGTTGCCGAGGGGCTGCACCTGATTGATCGGGCCTTTCTCCGCGCGGGCGGGGCAAGCCTTGCGGCGCTGCCGCTGCTTTTTGCCCTGTCGCTGCTGCTGCAGCCATTGGGCCGGATGGTGCACGCGATCGGCATGGTGCTGCTGTTCTGGCCGGTTCTGTGGGCGGTGCTGCGGCTGGGTCTCGCCGGGGCGGATCGCGCCGCGCTGGGCGGCCTTGCCACGAAATTGCGGCTGATCTGATTGCCGTGCGGTGGCTTGCGGTTGCGGGCGCACGGGCTTTGCGCTAGATCGGATTGCTGTTCCCCGGCGGCTGGCTGCATGAGGCCCGCTTGTGCCGGGGATGTCTTTTTTTTGATCAGATGGGAATGCAGCCATGGCCCGCCGCCGCCAGATTTACGAAGGCAAAGCGAAAATCCTCTATGAAGGGCCTGAGCCGGGCACGCTGATCCAGTATTTCAAGGATGATGCAACAGCATTCAATGCGCAAAAGCGCGGCACGATCAGCGGCAAGGGCGTGCTCAACAACCGCATTTCAGAGCATGTCTTCACCCTGTTGTCGCACATCGGCGTGCCCACGCACTTCATCAAGCGGCTCAACATGCGCGAACAGCTGGTGCGCCAGGTGGAGATTATCCCGATCGAGGTGGTCGTGCGCAACGTAGCGGCCGGTTCGCTCTCGACCCGGCTGGGTATTGAGGAAGGCACCCAGCTGCCGCGCACCATCATCGAATATTATTACAAGGATGATGCGCTCGGCGATCCGATGATCGCGGAAGAGCATATTGCCTGCTTTGGCTGGGCCGGGCCGGAAGAGATGCACGACATTGCCGATATGGCAATCCGCGTGAACGATTTTCTGTGCGGCATGTTTGCCGCAGTCGGCATCCGGCTGGTTGATTTCAAGCTCGAATTCGGCCGCATCTGGGATGGCGATTATGCCCGCATCATCCTTGCCGATGAAATCAGCCCCGATGGCTGCCGCCTGTGGGACATGGCATCGGGCGAAAAGCTGGACAAGGACCGCTTCCGGCGCGATCTGGGCGGCGAGGTGGAAGCCTATCAGGAGGTTGCGCGCAGGCTTGGCCTGTTGCAGGAAGAGGCCAATGGATCCGTGGCGGATCTGGCGGACCACCGGAAGAAGAAAGGGTTGTAGACGATGGGCACAATGGCGTTGCGGCTCGGCCTGGCCGCATGTGTTGCCGCCGCACTGGGAACGGCGGCCGTCGGCCAGAGCAGCACGGCGAGCGCCACCATCGAATCCTTCATTGCCGAGATCGCAAAGCCGCCTGAGGTCAAACCGGTGCGCACCCCGCCCTGGAATGCCGAGGGCAGCGGCATCACGCCGGATACGCGTGCCACATATGGCGTGCTGCCCAATGGGCTGCGCTATGTGATCCGCAAAAACGACACACCCAAAGAGCGGGTGATGGTGCGCATGCGCATCGATTTCGGCTCTGCCGGCGAGGCTGACAATGAGCAGGGCCTGGCCCATTTCGTCGAGCATATGGCGTTTAACGGAACCACGCGTGTGCCCGAGGGCGAGATGGTGAAGCTGCTGGAGCGCAAAGGGCTGGCCTTCGGGCCGGATACCAATGCCTCCACGGGCTATCTGGCGACCACCTACATGCTCGATCTGCCCAAGCCGACGGACGATCTGCTGAACACCGCGATGTTCCTGATGCGCGAGACGGCAAGCGAGATCAGCTTCGATCCCAAGGCAGTGGACAAGGAACGCGGCGTCGTGCTCGAAGAAAAGCGCGTGCGCGAGAATTTCAGCTTTCAGGCCAGCCGCGCCGCGCAGGCTTTTTTGCGGCCGGATACCTATTTTTCAAAGCGCTTTCCGATCGGCACCGAAGAGGTGATCAAAACCGCGCCGGCAGAGCGGCTGAAGGCGCTCTATCGCACCTGGTATCGCCCGGAGCGCACCGTGATTGTCGTGGTCGGCCCGGTCGATGTCGCCGCGGTCGAGGCGCGCATTGCCCGCGCCTTTGGCGACTGGAAGAATGATGCGCCGCCCCCGCCCCCGGAAAAAACTGTGCAGGATTCCTGCACCATCAATCTGCGGCGCGGCAACGAGGCGGAAATTTTCACCCATCCGCAAATCAGCGAATCGGTCGGTCTGCTTGTGCATGGCAAGGCACCATTCACCCGCGATACCCAGGCGGCACGGGATTATGCGTTGCTGCGCGATGTGGGCGAGGCAATTTTCGATCGCCGGGTGTCGCGGTTGATCCGCAAGGGCGATGCCCCCTTCCTTGGCATCAACCTCGATCAATCCTTCCCGCTCTGCGGTGTCTATAGCGTTCTGTCATTTGGCGTTTCGGCGAAGGACGGGCAGTGGCAGGCGGCGCTGCCCGCGGCAGAACAATTGCTGCGGCAGGCGCTGCAATATGGCTTTACCCAGGCCGAGCTCGACGAGCAGAAGCGGGAGCTTCGGCTTTCCTTTGAAAATGCGGTGAAGACCGAAAGCACGCAATCGAGCGGCTCGATGGTCAACAGTTTTCTGGCGCAGACCAGCCGCTATCGCGGTGTGGTGACGAGTGCTGCCACGCGGCTTCAGCAGTGGAACCGGATCGAAAAGACGCTGAATGTGAAGCGCGTCAATGCGGCCTTTCGCGATGTCTATGGCAAATTTGGCCGGCCGCTTGTCTTTGCCACGGCAAAGCCTGAACATCTGAAGGATCAGGCGGCGCTGCTGGCAGCGCTCAACGCCAGCCGCAAGGTCGCGGTCAAGCCGCCTGCGGCCCAGGCGACGACGAAATTTGCTTATGGCAATTGGGGTGAGCCTGGCAGGATTGTCGAGGACAAGATGATCGCCGATCTCGATATCCGCACCATCCGCTTTGCCAATGGGGTGATGCTCAATCTCAAGAAAACCCCTTATGATGCAAACAGCATTTTCGTGAATGTCGCGGTGGACGGCGGCGATGTGCTGCTCGGCAAGGACAAGACGGCCTATCGTTATCTGGGTGGCTCGATCACCGCAGGCGGGCTTGGCAAGCACAGTGTTGACGAGCTGCAAAGCCTGACTGCCGGCACCACGGCCGGGGCGGGGCTGGGCGCATCGCTGGATCGCTTCACCAGCGGGGGCCGCGTCACGCAGGAGGATCTGCCGCTGCAGATGCAGCTGATGGCAGCATATATCACCGATCCCGGCTATCGGGAGGAAGCGCTGCTGCGTTTCAAAAAGACGCTGCCGGAAACCTATGCCCGGTTGGATGCGACACCGGGTGCAGCGCTTGCCAATCGCTCGGCACCCATCCTTTATGGGGACGATCCGCGGTTCACCCGACCGCCGATCGAGGTGTTGCAGGGCCTCGATTTCGCGACCTACAAGGCCGTGAATGCCCAGGCGCTGGCCACTGGCGCGATCGAGATCGGGATTGTCGGCGATTTCGATATGGACAAGACGATCGCGGCTGTTGCGCAGACATTTGGCGCGCTGCCACAGCGGGCAGCCGCCTTTGTCAATCGCGACAAGGAGATTGCGAGGGGATGGTCGCCCAAGCGCGGCGTTTTCACCATATCCCACCAGGGAGAGCCCGATCAGCTGGCCTGGCTGCGCATCTGGCCGACGACCGATGGCCGGGATTTGCGCCGTTCGCTGACGCATGACATTCTGGCCGAAATCATCAGCCTGCGCCTGATCGACGAGCTGCGCGAAAATGCCGGTGCCAGCTATGGCGCTTCCGCGGGCAGTTCGATGAGCGACGACATTGCGGGCTTTGGCAGCCTCTATATCGCGACCAACGGCGATGTCGCAAAGCTGGCGCTGATCGACAAAATCATCAGCGATGTGGTGGCCGAAGTGCGCAGCAAACCTGCCGATGCCGATCTGTTCGAGCGGGCGCGCAAGCCGACGCTGGAGCTTTATTCCAGCTGGCGGCAGCGCAACAGCACGTGGATCGGCCTCGTCGCATCGGCGCAGAGCGACACCAAGTCGCTCGACGATTTTCGCCGCAGCGAGGAAATGTTCAAGAGCATCACGCCCGCCGAGGTGCTGGCCGAAGCGCAAACATGGCTGAAGGATGATCAGGCCTTCACCTTCCATGTGAAGCCGGCCGCTGTTGTGGCGCGGGATGCAGCCGGAACAGCCGCTGCGCCTGCGGCCAAGGCAGCGCAATAGGGGCGGCACGATGACGCGCACCCATCGTTGGGCCGCAGGCTTTGCGGCTGCGCTTGCGATTTCTGCAGGGCTGCTGTGGCAGCGCGAGGCGTTGCTGGCCCAGCAGCCCGCCGCGCAAACGGAAACCGCGCCTGCCATGGCACCGGGGCCGCGCATGGCCGCGCCGCCGCCGCCACCCGTGCTCGGCGCCTTTTTCGATTGCCTGCGTCAGAACGGGCAGACCGTGGTGAGCGCCCACCGTGCCGGGCCCGCACCGGGATTTCCTGAAAATGCACTGGAAACCATGCGCCGCACGCTCGATCGCAATCCCGATGCGCTGCTCGAAATCGATGTTCAGAAAAGCGCCGATGGCGTGCTTTTTCTGCTCCACGATGAACGGCTGGAGCGCACCACCACCGGCACGGGGGAAGCGGACTCGCTGAGCTTCAGGGCGCTTGGCCGCTTGCGGCTGGAAGACAATGATGGCGCAGCAACGCGCTTTCGCGTGCCAAGCCTTGCGGCCGCGCTGGCGCTTGCCAAGCGGCGCAACGCCATTGTCCAGCTCGATGTGAAACGCGGCGTTCCCTTTGCCGATGTGGTGGCTGCCGTGCGCAAGGCAAAGGCCGCGCGCCATGTCGTGATCATCACGTATAATGACCGTGATGCGGGCGAGGTTGCCCGCCTCGCGCCGGAGCTGATGATCTCGGTCGGGATCACGCAGATTGACATGCTGAACCGTCTGCGCCGCCAGGATGTGCCAACCGGGCAGATGCTTGCGTGGACGGGAACGCGCGCGCCCGATCCCGCGCTGATGAAGACGCTGCGCAGCTGGGGGATTGAGCCGATGTTTGGCACGCTCGGGCGGCCGGGCAACCGGCTCGACGATCAGTGGCTGGCCGATGGCGATCCGTCCGAATTCAGGGAGCTGGCGCGCAATGGTGCCGTGGTGATCGGCACGGACCGGGCGCCAGAGGTGGAAAAGGCGCTTTCGCCCATCACCTGCCGGCGATGACCCATGCTTGTTTCTTGCGCTTTGGTCTGCGCCGCGTCATAGGCAGCGCACGCCAACCCCCATCAAGCAAGGAACGCCGATGAAGGTTCATGTCCATGTCACCCTCAAAAATGGCGTGCTCGATCCGCAGGGCAGGGCCATCCACCATGCGCTCGAAGGGCTGGGCTTTGCCGGTGTGCGGGATGTGCGCGCCGGGCGGCTGATCATGCTCGATGTGGACGATGCCGTGAGCGATGCCGATCTCGATGCCATGTGCCGCAAGCTGCTCGCCAATATGGTGATCGAAAATTATCGCATCGAGCGGCAGGACAGGCCGCACGGCGCAATGGCCGAGCCTGCCTGAGATGCGCGCGGCCGTCATCACCTTTCCAGGATCGAACTGCGATCGCGATATGGCAGAGGCGCTGCGCATTGTTGGCGGCACGGCTCCGTTGCGGCTGTGGCATGGCGATGCCGAGGTGCCGGACGGGCTGGATCTGATCGCCGTGCCGGGCGGCTTTTCTTATGGTGATTATCTGCGCTCCGGGGCCATGGCGGCGCGCTCCCCCATCATGCGGGCCGTGGTTGAAGCGGCCGGGCGCGGCGTGCCGGTTCTGGGGGTGTGCAACGGCTTTCAGATTCTGGCCGAAGCAGGGCTGCTTCCCGGCGCGCTGATGCGCAATGCAGGCATCCGCTTTGTCTGCCGTGATGTGCCGCTGATCGTCGAAAACAATCAGTCGATCTTCACCAGTCGCTATACCATGGGCGAGCGGATCGTGATCCCGGTGGCGCATCATGATGGCAATTATACCGCCGATGCTGCCACACTTGATCGGCTGGTGGGCGAGGGCCGGGTCGTGTTTCGCTATGCAGCACCCGTGAACGGGTCTGCGCGCGATATTGCCGCCGTGCTCAACGATGCCGGCAATGTGCTTGGCATGATGCCGCATCCCGAACGCATGGTGGAAGCTGCCCATGGCGGCACCGATGGCCGCCGCCTGTTTGAATCAGTTCTCGGCGCGCTGGTCGGCTGAGGCGTCGCCGGCGCTTGCCGCATCTTCGAACCACGCCTCGACAGCGCCGTTCAGCTTGATCAGCAGCGGGCGGCCGCGCCGGTCCAGCGTGCGGCCTGCCTGCACCCGGATCCAGCCTTCGGAAATGCAGTATTCCTCGACATCGCGGCGCTCGCTCCCGCGAAAGCGCACGCCGATGCCGCGCTGCAGAATGTCGCCGCCATAATAGGGGCTGTCGGGGTGAATGGACAGGCGGTCCGGAGGTGTGTCGCTCATGGCGTGCCAATAGCGAGACTGCACGGCGGGATCAACCATGTCCGCCTGTGCGCTGCAACGCTGCCTGCTGGCCGATAGGGGCTGCTGCTGCTATAGCATGGTCAACGCGAGCTGGAGGAGGCAGCGAATGAACAAGGCAGCGATAGCCATCATTGGCGGGTGCGCAGCATTGGCTGCGATCATGGCGGTGGGCTATGCCCGCATCACGCGGGACAGCGCTGCCCCGATGTCAGAGGCCAATCCGTCTGCCGCCGCCGATGCCGTCCCGGCACCCGCTGCTGCGCCCGCCGAGCCACCCGCGGCCATGGCTGCCACCTGCCCGCACCAGGAAGCGCAGATCGTGGGCGATTGGGTGGCGACGGGGGACAATGCCCCCTTTCAGCAGATGGCCTTCGCTGCCGAAGGTGAGGGCGATGCCAAGGTGCGCAGCTTTCGCTCCTGGCTGAACGACCGGCCCGAAATCATCGACGGCCGCTGGGTGATGCGCGCGGCGGCTGGGCAATGCACGCTGGTGATCACCGATGAGAATGCCGATCGCGCGGCGCAGAGCTTTGCCATCGCCTCCATATCTGCGCGCGCGCTGGTGCTGCGATCCGATTATTTTGCCGATGGCGCTGTCTATCAGCGGCCCGCGCAATAGCGCTAGCTTTGCACCAGCTTGAGCAGGCGCCGTTCCAGTGGCGCAAGCACGGTCGCAAGGTCTGCGCCGCGCTTTTGCGTGATGCCATGTTCGGACACCAGCGCCCACATGCCCTGGCGCAGCCGCAATGCCGGGCGCTTTTCGATGCGATATTCGGGCCGTTCGGAGGCGCGGCGGAAGGCTGCGAAAATGGCGGCATCGCGGCCCAGATCGATGGCATAGTCGCGCCAGTGGCCGGCGGCCACCATGCGCCCATATATGTCCAGGATGCGGCTCAGCTCATCGCGCGCGAAGCCCACTTGCATCGGCCGCGCCTGCGCCAGCGGAAACGGGGTGATAATCGCGCTCAAGCCGATTTTCGTGCCCGCCGCTTGCGCGGTGCCGGATCGCTTCCGGTGCGGGGCGCCGCATCATCATGCGCGTGGATGCGTGGGCGCACGGGCTTTGCATCGCGTTCGACCAACAGCGTATCGATGCGCTTTTGCATTGCCTGCATCTCGCACTTCAGGATCTCGAGCTGTTGGGTCGCAGGGTCGAAACGGTCGCTGCACGGCGTGCCATAGGGAATGAAATCAGTGGTTTCGGGCTTGACCTCGACCAGCGTCGAACGGGCCGGGATGCCGACCATCGTCGCACCCGGCGGCACATCCTTGGTCACCACTGCATTGGCCCCGATGCGTGCACCGGCGCCGACCACGACCGGCCCCAGCACCGCCGCGCCCAGGCTGATGATGACCTGATCGCCGATGGTGGGGTGTCGCTTGCCCCTTTCGCCGCTGGCGGGGTTGGTGCCGCCCAGCGTCGCGCCCTGATAGATGGTCACGTCATCGCCGATCTCGGCTGTCTCGCCGATCACGACAAAGCCGTGATCAATGAAGAAATTGCGGCCGATCGTCGCACCCGGATGGATGTCGATCCCGGTCAGTATGCGGCTGACATGATTGACCAGGCGGGCCAGGAAAAACAGCTGCGCCTCATACAGCCAGTGCGCCACGCGGTGCATGCCCAGCGCAAGCACCCCCGGATAGATCAGCACTTCCCAGCGCGAGCGCGGCGCAGGATCGCGCGCACGGATCGAATCCAGATAGGCAATCAGCGAATCAAACATGCGCCCTCTTTTCTCTCTGGCGGCCAGTGCCCCACGCGGGCTTGCCAAATCCCGGATGGTGGCCCCCAGTTTTTCCCGGAACAGTCTCGGTCAGTTTCGCGGCAATGTAAACCGTCTAGAAAAATCGACAAAAGCGATTATCTGATGCATATTAATCGAAGAAGGTCGATCATGCACGCCTATCTGCCCTCGCTCAAGCAGCTGCAATATTTTGTCGCGCTTTATGATCATCAGCATTTCGGCCGTGCGGCAGAGGCCTGTTTCGTGACACAGTCAACCCTGTCTGCCGGCCTGCGCGAGCTGGAAAATCTGCTGGGCGTGGTGCTGGTCGAGCGCACCCGGCGTGTGGTGCGCTTCACGGCGCAAGGCGAAAAGATGGTGGCCAAGGCCATTCGCGTGCTGCGCGAGGCCGAAGAACTGACAGCCCTTGCGGTGGCATCGGGCAAGCCGCTGACGGGCGAGCTGAGGATGGCTGTGATCCCCACCATCGCACCGTTTCTGCTGCCGCGTCTGCTGCCCGGCCTGCGCGCGGAGCGGCCGGAGCTGCGGCTCTATCTGCGCGAGGAAACTAGTGGCGCAGCCTGCGAATCGCTGCATCGGGGCACGGTCGATTGCGTGCTGCTGGCGCTGCCGTTCGCGTGCGGCGACGTGGCCATTGCCGAGCTGTTTGACGATCCGCTGCAAATGGCTTTTCCGGCGGCTGAGGCAGAGCGGTTGCCCCCGGTGGTGTCGCCAGAGATGCTGGCGGCGGACCAGCTGCTGCTGCTTGAAGACGGGCACTGCCTGAAGGATCATGCGCTGTCTGCCTGCAACCGGCCCGATCTGCGCACCAATGCCGCGATGCTGGGCACGTCGCTCCACACGCTGGTGCAGATGGTGGACAATGGCCTGGGCGCAACGATGCTGCCGCAAATGGCCATCGATGCCGGGCTGATTGCGAACACCGGCATTGCGGTGCGCCCGCTGGATTCGGCCCACCCCTATCGTTCGATTGCGCTGATCTGGCGCAAAAACACCCCGCGTGAGGCCGAATTCCAGCTGCTGGCAGAGCTGCTGCGCAACCATGGGGCGCGCGGGCAGCAGCGGCACACCGCAGCCAGGGGGCAGATGGCCGCCTAGCAGTGGAGGCTGCGGCCAAGAGCCGCGATGGACAGTGCCAGCAGGGGACCCATCCTCGAAACAGGAGGTCCACAATGTCGTTCAGACCCATGATGATGGTCGCGCTGCTTGGTCTGGGCATGGCTGCCCAAATGCCCGCAGATGCTGCCAAAAAGAAAAGCGCAAACAAGGCACCGAGCACAGCGGAGGCACCATCGCCACCTGAAGTGCCGCCTGTGCCGCAGACGCCGCCAGCGCCTGAGGCTCCCCCCGCGCCGGAAGCGGGCCCGCCGCCGCCAGCCCCGCCGCCCGCTCCCTCGCCGGACAGTGCGGCAGACGCACCCGCAGCGCCATCAGCCGGGCAGGCATCGGGCAGCATTGTTGCCGTGGTGCAAGGTTCAGCCGATCATAGCACATTGGCGGCTGCAATCAGGGCGGCCGGGCTGGATGCGCCGCTTGATGGCAATGGCCCGTTCACCCTGTTCGGGCCCTCCGATCAGGCATTCGCCAAGCTTCCAACCGGCACAGTGGATCGCCTGATGAAGCCCGAAAGCCGCAGCCAGCTGGCGGGCATTCTGGCCAGCCATGTGGTGGCGGGTTCGCTGAGCGCAGCCAATATCGCTGCGATGATCAAGGATGGCGGCGGCAAGGCCACGCTCAAGACTGTCGCCGGAACGGAGCTGACGGCGACCATGGATGGTGCCGCTGTGGTGCTGTCCGATGGCAATGGCGGATCGGCACGGGTGAGTGCTGCGGACATTCAGGGCACGAATGGCGTGGTGCACAGCATTGACGCCGTGCTCCAGCCCAAGCCACTGGCGGCAGAGGCCGCGCCCGCGCCGCGCTGATCCCGGCTCCTTTCGGCCCCGTGCTTAGGGGGCCTGTTTTTCGGGGGCGCGGTGATCTTCGGCCCGCTGTGCGACCCAGCGGGCTGATTTTTCCACATCGGCGCGGCGTTGCTCGACCCAGCGGCTGTGCCCATCGGCAAGACGCTCCTGCTTCCATAGCATGATATCGCATTTCAGCCGGTCGATCATAAAGGCGGTTGCATCCAGCGCTGCGGCACGATGATCGGCGCAGGCTGCAACACACACGATCGGTGCGCCGCAGGGAACATGCCCGATGCGGTGCAAGGCCAACACTCCCGTCAGCGACCAGCGGCGCTGCGCCGCGGCTGCAATGTCTGCCAGCTGCTGTACCGCAAGCTCTGGATGATGTTCGATGAACAGCGCGACCACCCCGTCATCCGGGCGGGCATGGCCAGTAAAGCTTGCCATGCCGCCGCTTCCCATCGCGTGAAGCGGGGCGAGCGCTGCCAGCGGATCCAGCGCATCGGGGCACAGCGCAGTGCGGATCATCCGCCCGTCACCGGCGGAAACAGATCGACGCAATCGCCGTCGCGCAGTCCGCTCTCTCTTGATGCGATCACGCCATTGATGGCGACATGAATGCGCGCCGCATCGGCAAAGGCGGCTGCCCCTGCGGCATCGCGCCGCTGCAGCAGGCCAATCAGATCGGCAACACAGCGCACACCCGCTGCCTCCAGCTGCTCCGCCTCGCACCCCATGGCTTCGCGCAGGCCGGCAAAATAGCGCAGCGCCAGCCGCATCATCAATCCATATGCTTCAGGCCGACGCGCAGATAATCCCAGCCGGTGATCAGCGTCAGCACAGCGGCGGCCCACAGGGACGCAAGGCCCGTCTGCTTGATCCACGCCTCTTGCGGCAGCGCACCGGCAAGAATGAGCGCGCCGAGGGCAATGATCTGGAAGGTCGTCTTCCATTTGGCGAGCTGCGATACCGGCACCGAAACGCGCAAATCCGCCAGGAATTCGCGCAACCCCGATACCGCCATTTCGCGCAGCAGGATCACCAGCGCGGGGATCAGATGGATGCCGGTGATCGATGCCGCATCATGCCGGGTTCCGACGAGCATGATGATAACGGCAGCCACCATGATCTTGTCCGCAATGGGATCAAGAAACACGCCCATTTTCGAAACCGTGCCCTGTGCGCGGGCGACATAGCCATCGAAATAATCGGTGATCCCCATCAGGCAATAGAGCGCAAAGCCCAGCGCATAGCCCAGCTCCCACCCCGGGAACCACAACAGGCCAACCAGAAGCGGCACGGCGAAAATGCGCGAAAGCGTGAGCAGATTGGCAAGGCCGAACATCGCTGCGGCCATAATGCCATATCGTGCACAACAAAAGCCTTTTGACCTCATCCTGTCATGCCGATATGCGACGGCGCAGCTTGTGGGGCCCGGCCCCATCTTTGTGGGGCGCAGAATGGCAACGACCTTATCCCTCGTCAGCAAACGGCGCTTCCTGCCCTTGTTCGTCACCCAGCTGCTCGGCGCATTCAACGACAATCTCTACAAAAACGCCGTCGTGCTGTTTTTCGTCTACACGATCTATGACGACCCGAAAGTCGAAGGCTGGATCAGCGGGATCGCAACCTTTCTGTTCATCCTGCCGTTTTTCCTGCTGTCTGCGCTTTCGGGACAGCTGGCCGACATGCGCGACAAGGCCCGCATCATCCGCATCGTCAAGGCGAGCGAAATCGCCATCATGGTCGCTGGCGGCCTTGGTCTGTTGCTCGCATGGCAGGGCATTGCCATGCCCATTGCGAGCGCGCTGATGATGGGCGGCATTCTGGCGATGGGCGTGCACTCAACCTTTTTCGGGCCGATCAAATATGCGATCCTGCCCCAGCATCTTGAGCCGGACGAAGTGCTGGGCGGCACTGGCCTGGTGGAAGCAGGCACCTATATTGCGATCCTTGCCGGCACGGTGCTTGCCGGCTTTGTGGCGGTGGAATGGGCCGCGCTGCTGTGCCTTGCAACTGCACTGGTCGGCTACTGGACCGGACGGCAGGTGCCGCCGGCTCCGCCGCTTGCCACGCCAGAGCCGCTCGATTTTCACATTTTGCGCTCGTCGATGGCGCTGGTGCGTTCCACCATGCGCATCCGCAGGCTGTTTCTTGCGATCATTTCGATCAGCTTTTTCTGGACGATCGGCGCGGTGCTGATCATCCAGTTTCCGCCGCTCGCCAAAAATGTGCTGACCGCGGGCAAGGATGTCGCCAGCATGTTTCTCGGCGTGTTTTCCATTGGCGTCGCCATCGGCTCAGTCATCGTGAACCGCATGCTCAAAGGCGAGGTATCGGCCCGCTATGCGCCCGGTTCGGTGATTGCGATGGGCGTGTGCGTCGTCCTGTTCTATTTCATCTGCCGCAGCTGGATCGGCGCGCCCGATGGCACGCTCTATGCCATTCCCGAATTTCTCGACCATGACGATGCCTGGATTCTGATGGCCACGCTTCTGGCGATTGCGATCACCGGCGGGATGTTTGTTGTCCCGCTTTATGCATTTCTGACAACCACCGTCGCAAAGAGCGAAACCGCCCGCACGGTTGCTGCGAACAATATCGTCAATTCCGGGGCGATGGTTGCGGGGTCGCTGCTCGCCATGGCATTGTCAACATTCGGGGTGGCCGTGGTCGATCAGCTGCTGCTGAGCGCGGTGATGTGCCTTGTTTCGGCCTGGCTGGCGCACGAGCTGCACAAGGCGTGTGATTAGGGTCAGGCCCCCAGCGCTGATGCCGGAGGGCCCCATTTTGTGCTGACGCTGATCAGCCGATGAAGACCATCGTTGCAACAAAGAAGATGGCAAAGCTCTTGGCAAAAAGCTGCAGCTGGTCACTCGGGTTCCAGCGCCGGCGCGGTGGGCTGTAGAATCCCCGCTCGATCGAAAGCTCGATCGGCACAATCTGCACCATCCGGCGCTTTTGCTGTTTGTCTTGCGGGCGCTGCACGTGCGCGGCGAGCAAGCTGGCATAGGGGGTAGGCGTGGCGTCCATCGTCTGCGATTAAGACTTTGTTTACCACGCCGCCTAGCCTGAAAGAGGGTTAATGGCTGGCGCGTGCTGGCCTGTCCCGCATGGGGACAGCGGCGACAATCAGAGGTTAACCGCAAAGTCCAGCCCGATATCAGCGGCGGGTGCGCTTTGTGTCAGCCGACCCACCGAAATATAGGTGACCCCGGTTTCGGCCTTGGCGCGGATCGTTTCCAGCGTAACCCCGCCAGAGGCCTCGGTCGGCACGCGCCCATCGACCAGCGCGACCGCTGCACGCAATGTGGCCACATCCATATTGTCGAGCAGCAAATGGGTGGCGCCTGCCTGCAACCCTGGCTCGATCTGCTCCAGCCGGTCCACTTCGAGGATGATATGTTTGATGCCTGCGGCGACTGCGGCTTTCACGGCCGCCTCCACGCTGCCGGCAACTGCCACGTGATTATCCTTGATCATCGCCGCATCCCAAAGGCCCATGCGGTGATTGCGGGCCCCGCCCATGCGGGTTGCATATTTTTCGAGCAGCCTGAGGCCCGGGATTGTCTTGCGCGTATCAAGGAGGATGCAGCCCGTGCCGGCAATCGCATCGACATAGCGCCGGGTGAGGGTGGCGATGCCGCTCAGATGCTGCACCGTGTTGAGCGCAGAACGTTCGGCGGTCAGCATGGCGCGGGCATTGCCCTCGATGCGGAGCAGATCCGCGCCGGCCGGCACATGATCCCCGTCCGCGGCAAGCGCCGTGATGGAGACATTCGCGTCGAGCGCCTGAAAAAAGGCCATGGCAAGCGGCAACCCGGCAACCACAATGGCATCGCGGCTGTCCATCACGCCGGAAAAGCGCTGCCCGGCGGGAATGGTGGCAGCGGCGGTAATGTCGCCCAGCTGCGGCCCGCCCGGAGGCCCCAAATCCTCGGCCAGAGTGGCGGCGACGAACTGTGCGGCATCAAAGCCGGCAATGTCGATCACGGGGCTGGCGCTGGTCGGGCCGCTTCGAGGCGCGGGTGGCTGGGGCGTGCTCATGGGTTCGGCATAGCGCCAACCGGGCGGCTTGCGAAGCCTTGGGCAACGCCAAAGATGACACTTGTGTCATCGATATGTGGCCCTGCTGGCGCGGTCGGCTGAGACAGCAGGGACTGGACCTGTGGTCCATTTCGGATCATAGTTGCGGGGTCGAGTCCAAAGCAGCCATGGCGTGCTGCGCATAATGATAAACGATCGACCTTTTTTTGGCGTCGCAACATGTTGAAATCCCGCGCTTCTATGCGCGGCATAAACAGGGGAATGCGTGCCACAATTTTGCGAAACCCGTGCCGCCACAGCGCATGCCGATCCTGCGAGCGAGGCGATGCAGCGCCGGCCGATCGGGATGTGCGCCGCTGCACCCGGGGCCCGTGAGATTGTTGCAATCGCGCATGACGCGCCCGATTTCGGCTGGATTGGCAACAGCGTTGCAGCCCAGCGCGTGCGTGCAATGGTGCGGCGGGTTGCGCCGGCGGCGTGCACCGTGCTGATCGAGGGGAAAACCGGCACAGGCAAGGACGTGGTTGCCATGGCGCTCCACCGCCAGGGACTGCGTGCGCGGCGCCCGCTGGTCACAATCAACTGCGCCGCCATCCCCGAAACCCTGATCGAGGGAGAATTGTTCGGCTATCGCAAGGGCGCGTTCACGGGCGCGCACTGCGGCTATGCGGGCAAGATTGCGCTTGCCGATCGCGGCACGCTGTTTCTCGACGAAGTGGGCGAGCTCAGCCTTGCTGCGCAGGCCAAATTGCTGCGGGTTCTGGAAAATCGGGAGGTTGTTCCCCTGGGCGGGGCAGAGCGGCGCATTGTTGATGTGCGCATCATTGCGGCAACCAATCAGCATCTCGAGGCTGCTGTTGCGGCGGGGCGCTTCCGCGCGGATCTGTTTTACCGGCTGGCGGTGGTGCGCCTGTCGCTGCCCGCGCTTGCCTCTCACCGGGAGGATATTGCGCCGATCGCGCAGCATCTGGTGGCGCGCATGGCAGCCGACATGCAGCTGGCCGAGGTCCACATTGCCGCCGATTGCCTGGCCGCATTGAAGCAGCATGACTGGCCGGGCAATGTGCGCGAGCTGCGCAACGCGCTCGAACATGCGCTGGTGATCGCGCCCGATCCCACACGGTTGACGGCGGATGATCTGCCCGATTCAGTGCGCTTTGTGCCTGTGCCCCCGGCCGGGCGCGATGCTGCCGACGATCGCCAGCTGCTGGTCGACGCGCTGGCGGCGTGCGCCGGGAAAAAGGCCGATGCGGCCCGCATGCTCAAATGCTCGCGCATGACACTCTATCGCCGCATGGAGCGTGCCGGCCTGTAACAGCTGTCACAGCCGGCGTGACGGAAACTGTCACAGCACATGTGACACATCATGGCCTTGCGCACAAAAAACGCTTTCGGATCAATGCTTACGCAACTGGCATGCTGCTTGCTGATGAAAGGGCATGACGGATGCAGACCGGCACGCCCAGCAGGATCAGCACAGCGCGGAGGCAGCACAGCCGGCGCGCCACTATGTCAATCACATTGCCTTGAGCGTCAGCCTGTCTGAAGTGCGGATCGATCTGGGGCAGGATTTTCCGGATGAACATTCGCCGCGGCCGCAGTGCCGCCTCGTCACCAGCCCGGTCCATCTCCAGCGGATCGAACACAGTATCGCGGCTGCCCTCTCCCTCTATCGCAGCCGTTTCGGGCTGATAGGCGAGCCCGGTGGCTGGAGCCGCGCCGACGGATCGCCCGCGGCAGATGCACCTGCAGACACCTCACCCGATCTGCCGGGGCCGGAGGGGCGGCACTGATGGCGGGGCTTGATGCGATCCATGCTGTGGGGGATAGTCTCGCGCTCTTGCTGCAGCGCAGGCGTGGCCTGCTGGCGGCCGAGGGGCGGCTCGCCCCGGTGCCGGAAAGCGATACCATCCAGCAGCTCACCGTGCCGGCGCTGATTGCTGCGCCGCCTGCGGCCGGGCTTTCGATCAGCTGCTATCATCTCGATTATTCCGAAGCCGTGCCAGGCCGACGCGCGACCAGCGATCCGGCGGCCGCGCACGGCATTTCGCTGGAGCTGAACTATCTGATCGCCAGCTGGAGCAACACGCCCGCCGCCGATATGGCGCAGCTGAGCTGGGCCATGCTGGAGCTGGGCCGGTTTCCGACGATCGATCGGGCGCTGATGGCCAATCCGGCGGGCTGGGGGCGCGATGAGAGCCTGCAGATCGTGCCGCAGCAGGCGCAGCCGGAGCAGATCTTCCGAATCTGGGAAGCGCTCAAGATGAAGCATCGGCTCGCCGCCTTGTTCAAGGTGCGCGTGGTGCGCATTGGCTATGGTCCGGTTGCAGATGCGGCACCGGTGGTCGCATCCCGCTTCAGCTTTGCGCATGGGGATGTCAGCGAAGAGGCGGCCATCGCATGATGACGATGCTGCGCCCCGATCTGCTCGACCGGCGGGCGCTGGCGCTGGTCCAGCTGCTTGATGCGCTTGGCCGTCCGCTGGCCGCGACGGCACGGATGACAGCCCCGGCGCTGCGCCTCTATGCCAAGGGCAGCGGGCGCTATGCGGTGCTCGGGGCGGCGGGGCTTGAGGATTATGCCGCCAGCTTTGCAACGCCCGCGGCCCCCGCCTTGCGCAGCGTCAGCCTGCCAGTGGATATTGTGCCCGGCGATGGCGCACATCTGCCCCGCCGCTTTACCCTGGCGTTGCCCCGCGATCCCGATCCGGCACAGCGCGGCACTGCTGCGAGCCTGTTCGATGCGATTCCGGTCGCGCTGCTGCCAAGCCCCGCAGCGGGCATTCCGGCGACAGCGGCGGCGGTGCGCGTCACCGTGCGCAAGCGCAATGACGGGCGGCGTGTCGCGGGGGCGCTGGTCCGCGTGGCAAGCGACAATGGCCGCTTCACGGCCACCGGCATGACCGACGCGACG
The DNA here is from genome assembly GCA_964523215.1 of uncultured Sphingomonadaceae bacterium. Classification (GTDB taxonomy): domain Bacteria; phylum Pseudomonadota; class Alphaproteobacteria; order Sphingomonadales; family Sphingomonadaceae; genus CAZFYJ01. Next base: position 25,541 of record CAZFYJ010000002.1, read on the forward strand.
GGCGAGGCGCTGGTGCTGATCCCTGCATTTCCGGGCGCATTTCCCGGCCCCGGGGCCAAGCTGCAGGATTTTCTGCCGGGGAAGGTGACGGCCGTTGCCGATCCTGCCCGCGCCGTGCTGGTTGCCGAGGATGGCCTGCTGGCCGCCCAGGCAGAGGCGGCCCGGCAGGTCGCCGGATTTGCTGATCCCGATGCACTGGCAGCAGCCTTTCCTGCGCCCAGTGCCGGCGCCGTTGCCATCCGGCTCTCCACCCGTCGCCCGGCCATCGCCCAGGCGGAATGGAGGGCGCCATGATGATTGTCCATCGGGTGCCGCTGCCTGCCATGGCCGCTCGCATAATTCTCTTGAAGGAGCATGATAATGCCTGAATATCTCGCGCCCGGCGTGTTTGTTGAAGAAACGAGCTTTCGCGCCAAATCAATCGAAGGGGTGAGCACCAGCACGGCCGCCTTTGTTGGCATGACGGCGCGGGGGCCGACCACCGGCGGGGTGGGCGATCCGCTGCCGCCGCTGCTTACATCCTATGCTGATTATGAGCGCTATTATGGCGGGCTGGACGATCTGCGCCTGCAAAGCGGGCCGAAGCCGAATTTCATGGCGCAGGCAGCAAATGCGTTTTTCGCCAATGGTGGCGGGCGGCTCTATGTCGCGCGGGTGCTGGGGGCAGGTGCATCTGCAGCCGGTGCCGAGATTGCCGGGCCGAGTGCGGCAAAGAAGATTGTGCTCAGTGCGCGCAAGCCTGGCGGATCGCAGATCCCGGGCAGCAGTGGCACCAATTTCCGCGTCATTTTCACATTGGTTGATCTCGTCACCACGAAAAAGCTCGCGCGCAAGCAGCAACCCGGCACGCTGGTGCGTTCTGGTGCGAACAATGCGACGCTCGATTTCGTTGGCGTCGATACCATAGCGGACAATGACGATCCGTGCATCATCCAGACCGTGACGGCCGAAGTCTATGATGCAACCGGCCTTGTGTATGAGGCATCGGGCTTGAGCGTCCACCCGAGTTCGCCGCGCTATATTGCCACCATCATGGGGGCCAAGCCGCCGCAAACCCGCGATGCGCTCACCAATCCGGTGATGCTGGACATCGCCGGCAACATGACGCCGGCCGAGGTGATCGCCGCCTTGGCACCGACAGCCAGCGAAAAGAGCCGCATTGCCAACCTCACTGGCGGCTCTGATGGCACGGGCGCACCGCCGGCCAAAAAGGCCAATGCCGCTGCGCCCCCCGGCTATGAGGATGCGCTGGCGCAGCTGCTGGCAATGGAGGACATCTCGATCGTGGCGGCGCCCGGCCTCTCCGATTTCGGAGACAGCGTGGCCGCTGCCGTCAATCAGGCGCTGATCGGCCATGCCGAGGCCCGCCGGGCCTATCGCATTGCCGTGCTCGATACGCCACAGGCCAAGGAATTGCAGGATGTGCAGGCGATCAAGGGCAAGATCGACAGCAAGCATGCCGCGCTTTATTATCCCTGGATCAGAGTGAGCAATCCGCTTGCTGCGACCGATCCGCTGCAGCCTGCGGAGATTGATCTGCCCCCGTCCGGCCATGTGTGCGGCATCTATGCCCGCACCGATGTGCAGCGCGGGGTGTGGAAAGCGCCAGCCAACGAAACCGTCACCGGGGCGCTCGGCCTCCAGCGCGCAATATCCTATGGCGAGCAGGAACTGCTGAATCCGCTGGGCATCAACTGCATCCGCGCGCTGCCCAATCGTGGCATCCGGGTGTGGGGTGCGCGCACCATCAGCTCTGATCCCGAATGGAAATATGTGAACATCCGTCGCTATTTCCTTTACCTCGAAAGCTCGATCGATCGCGGCACCCAATGGGCCGTGTTCGAGCCCAATGGCGAGGCGCTGTGGGCCAATGTGCGCACCACCATCAGCGATTTTCTTTACAATGAATGGGTGAACGGCGCGCTGCTGGGGGCCAGCCCCAAAGAGGCATTCTTCGTCCGCTGTGATCGCAGCACGATGACCCAGAATGATCTCGATAATGGCCGCCTCGTCTGCCTGATTGGCGTGGCTGCGATCAAGCCTGCCGAGTTCGTCATTTTCAGGATCGGCCAGAAAACCGCCGATGCCCGCGGCTAGGCCTTTGCAGCATTTGAGGAGACAGCATCATGCCCACACGCGATACGCCCTTTGGCGCCTATAATTTCCTGGTTGAATTTGATGGCAATGAATCATCCAGCTCTGCCCTGGGCGGCTTTTCCGATGTTTCCGGCCTCGGCACGGAAATCACGCTCATGGAATATCGCCAGGGCAACGACAAGGAAAACCGCGTCCGCAAAATCCCCGCGCTGCACAAGTCCGGCGATGTCACCCTGAAACGCGGGATCATGGGCCTTGCCAATTTCTGGCAATGGGTGAACATCACTCGCGTTGATCCCACGCACAAGCGCAATGTTTCGATCGCGCTGCAGGATGAGGTGGGCAACATCATCCTCAAATGGAAGCTGGTGAATGCCCGCCCGATGAAATGGACCGGGCCGACTCTCGCTGCCAAGGGCGGCAGCGATGTCGCCATGGAAGAGCTGGTGCTCGCATCCGAAGGCATCGAGCTCGAAGATGCCTGATCCGCAGCACCTGATGGCACAAATGATGATGGATTGAGAGGATCATGCCGCGCCCCGGCCTCTTCTTTTCACAGGCTTCGCCCCCGCTGCCCCGGCTTTCCACCCGGGCAGATGTGGCGCTGTTTGTCGGCCTGATCGCGCGCACGCAAGCAGCACCGTCTGACGCACAGATGGATGCGCTGGAGGCGGGGGGGTGGATTGCCCCGCTTGCGGTGCCGGGCCCGAGGCCGACGACGCGTGCTGCCATCGATGCAGCCACGGCCGCGCAAAAGGCGGATCGGCTGGCGGCCGCCATGCCGCTGCTCGGCCTGCCCGTGGCGGTGGAAAGCTTTGAGAGTTTTGCGACGCTCTATGATTGGCAATGCCGCCCGGTCGAGGTCGGTGCCACCATCCGCATCGGCTGCCCGCTGGGGCTTGCGGTGCATGCCTTTTTTGCCGAAGGCGGCCGGCGCGCCTATATTGTTCGCACCGGCGATCCGCTGCCGCTGGCGGATAGCCGGGTGGATGCCGATCAGGCGGCCTTTGCGGCGGCAAAGCTGGCGCTGCTCGATTGGCCGGCGGCAAAGCCACCCGCCGATGCCGCGGATCGCCATCCGCTCATTCCCGGCCTCGTCAATTTTGCGGCCCGGCCCGATCCGGGCAATCGAAGCAGCTGGCGCGGCGCGGCGGCGATCTTCGGGCTGGATGATGTGGCCTTGCTCGCCCTGCCTGATCTGGTTGATCTCTGTGCTGGCAGCCCATTGCCCGCAGCGTCCGTGCCGCCCCCGCCAGCCAGCGCCGAACAGTTCAAGCCCTGTGCCGCCATCGTGCCCGATGCGGCACCTGCCCTGCGTCCGGCGCTGCCGCAATGGCAGGCGCCACGCCTCGACCAGACGGGCTATGCGCGCTGGGCCGGGGCCGTGCGCGCTGTGCTCGATCTCCTGGCGCGTCCTGCCGGGCCGGCGCATCGGCGCGATGTCATGCTGATCGGTGCGGCACCGCTGCCGCGCATTGACGCCGGATTTGATCATGGCGAGGAGCGCAATCCGCTTGCCGTGCTGGCGCAAAGCGGGGCAGTGATTGCCGATCAGAGCCTGCTCTCCGCGGCGCATATTGGCAGCGCGCGGCTGCAGCTCGGCTATCCCTGGATTGCAACCGCAATTTCGGGCGAGCAGCCCGAAGGGCTGGCCGGGCCGGAGGGCGCACTGGCCGGCATTCTTGCGCGCACAGCGCTTGAAAGCGGGGCATTCCGCAGCGCGGCCGACCGGCCAAGCTATGCCGCGAACGGCCTTTGGCCCCGGCTGGGCAGCGCAGATCTCGATCGCGCCGCGGGGGACAGCGCGGGCTGGCTGGGCAGCCGCCTGTGCCTGTTTGGCGAACGGGCCGGCGTGCTGCGCCTGTTGAGCGATGCAACCACGGCCGAAAGCCGCAGCTGGCAGCCTGGCGGCGTTTCGCGCCTGATGGGCATCATCCTGCGCGCGGGGCGCCATCTGGGCTCAGATCTCATCTTCGAGCCATCAGGGCCGCTCACCTGGGTGGCGTTGCGCGGCCGCATCGAACAGCTGATGGAGCAGCTGCGCGCGCTGGGGGCCTTTTCGGGCGCCAGCGCCGAGGAATGCTATGCCGTGCGCTGCGATGCAGGCACGATGAGCCGGGCCGATCTGGATGCCGGGCGGCTGATTGCCCAGATAGGCTTTGCGCCTGCCTATCCGGTGGAGCGGATCACTGTGCTGCTCGATCTGACGGGCGGCAATGCAGCACCGGTGCGGGAGGCGGCCTGATGGTCTTCGCCCCGCCCCGTGGCCAGGATGCCCGCACGCCTTATGGCAATTTCGGCTTTCACGTCTCTTTTGTGGGGCCCGATCTGCAAGCGCTGTTCGGCGGGTTGCACAGCACATCGACCTCGCTGCTCGGCGGCTTTTCCGAAGTCTCCGGGCTTGAGGCATCGATGGAGCACAAGATGATCAAGGAAGGCGGGCGCAATTATGGCGTGGTGATGCGCGCGGGCCCGACCGGATTTGGCACGGTCGTGCTGAAGCGCGGCATCGTCAGCTCGCGCCATTTGTGGCGCTGGTGGTCCCGTTTCGCCGGGGCGGATGGCGCCAATGATGCATTGCCCAACAGCGCGCATCGCTGCGATGTGCTGATTGGCCTTATCCAGCCGGTGGCGTCGCTCGGCCTGCAAAAGCTGGCAGAGCGCGATCGCGCAGAAACGGCGCATGTGGCCCGGGTTGCCTGGAAATTGCGCAATGCCATGCCAGTCCGGTTCAAGATCGGCGATCTCAACGCAAAGGGAAGCGATGTGGCCATGGAAGAGCTGCATCTGGTGCACGAAGGCCTCGATCTGGAGCCGGTCGCATGACCCGCGTCGCACCCGGCACGCTCACACGCGCGATGCTGCGCCCCAAGGCCAGCGAGAGCGAGACGACGCGCCGCAGCGACAGCGACAATCTGCTCGTCCAGTTCAATCCGTCGACCTTGCGCGTGTCCTTCACCAACCAGTTCGGCGAGGGCAAGCCGTTCGAACATGCCAATGAAACCACTGCCAAGCTCGATGTCGAGCTGATCTTCGATACGACGGACAGCGGCGACAGCGTCTATCTTTATCTCAACAAGCTGATCGCGATGACGCGCGCCAATGTGCCGGCGTCCACAGGCAGCGGCAATCAGGCCAATCAGCCCGCGGGCTCGGTGCCGATCATCGAGTTTCACTGGCGCACCAAATTGTTCGAAGGGGTGGTCGAATCGCTCACCCAGACGATCGAATATTGGTCGCATGATGGCGTGCCGCTGCGCGCGACGGTGCAGCTGTCGCTCAAGGAAACCCGCAAAGTGGACGTGCGCGACAGCTATCGTGCGCGTCGCACAGCCGCCGACATCGCCATCAACGACCGGGCAGATGCGCCGGTCGCGGTGCCGCCCCCCATTGGGGCCAAAGGCGCGACCGAAACGGCGACGAAAGGCGGCAACAGCCGCGCCGGACGCAGCATCGCCGCGCTGAACGGGATGGAGAGCATGCGCAGCGCCGTCGCTGGCGCCAGTGCCAGTGCTGGCGCCGGGGCAGGCGCATTTGCCGGGGCAGGCGCATTTGCCGGGGCGAGCGCCAGTGCCAGTGCCAGCGCCAGTGCCAGTGCTGGTGCGGCCATTGCGGTCAGCGCCGGGGTCAAGCTGGAGGCTGCCGCAGGATTTGCTGCATCGGGTGGCGTCAGTGCCAAGGCAGGCGCGGGCGCTTCGCTGGGCTTCGGGGTCGGCGCGGCGGCTGGTGCCAGCGCAGGTGCAGGGCTGGGTGCCAGTGTCGGCATTGGCATGGCGGCAGGCGCAGGTGGCGGGGCGGGCATCGGGGCAGGCATCGGAGCAGGTGCGGGCATCAGCGCTGGCGCCGGTTTCTCCGCGGGTGCGTCGGCGGGTGTCGGGATTTCCGCATCAGCGGGTGCGTCTGCGGGCGTCACTGCCGGTGCATCGGCAGGCGCGAAGGCGAGTGCCTCGGCCAGTGCAGGCGTTTCCGCCTCGGCCGGTGCCTTTGCCGGTATCGGCCCATCGAAGGCGATGGCAGGCGTCACCGGGGTCAACCCGGCAGCGTTGCTGCCGCCCCCGATGCCGATGCCGATCGGGGCCGGCGCACGTTTTGATGAATCCGGTCGCCTGACAGGCAGCAGCGGCGTGATGGTTGCCGAAAGCTACAGCATCGACAGTGCCGGCAACGAAAAGCGCAGCTCGCGCGTGGAGATTTTCTGATGCGAAAGGATGGCCCAGCATGGCTGTGATCATTGATGAAATCATTGCGGAAGGCCCGCCGCCTTCGCCTGCCATGCCCGCCGCAGGTGCCGCGCAATCGCCCCCTGCCGATGCCCGCGCGGCAGGGCTCGCCGTGCAGCAGCGGATGATGGACGACATGCACCGCCTGGCACAGCGCCAGTCGCGCATCTGGGCCGATTGAGCGACGAGGCAGGACATGGCGCTGGACGATCCCGTTGCGGTCTATTCCACCCGGCCCACGATCGAAGTGGGCGGCATGGATTATCCTGCGCTCAACAGCAACATCGCGGCCATTCGCGTCAGCGAAGCCCTGGGCGGTCTGACGACGGCAGAGCTGAGCGTGGTCGATTGGGTGGCGCGGGCGGATGGATCGAGCAGCTTTGGCGCAGACAGCGGATCGCCGCTCGTGCTGGGTGCGTCCTTGCGCGTCTTTCTTGGCCCGGCAGAGGTGCTTGCGTCCGAGGTCTTCGATGGGCAGATCGTGGCCATCGAGGCTGAAATGCGCCGCGATAGCCCGCCCGCTTTCACGGTGATTGCCGAAGATCGCCTGTTTGCCGCCCGCCGCATCCGCAAAAGCCGCACCTTTGAAGCGGCGAGCCTTGCCGATCTGGTCAGCGCCATCGCCGCAGACCATGGCCTGACCCCCGAAGTGCGCGACGGGCTGGATACGCCTTTCAGCGATTGGGCGCAGCAGGATGAGAGCGATCTGGCCTTTCTGCGCCGGGTTCTGGCCCGGTTCGATGCCGATGCCCAGGTGGTCGGCAATCGCCTGCAGGCCGGACGGATTGGCGTCGATCGGCGCAGCGCGATCACGCTGGCGGCAGGCACCACGCTCGAATCCGTGCGGATCACGGCGGATATGGCGCACCAGATCAGCAGCACGCGGCTGGACAGTTTTGATCCCATCAGCGGCGATCCAGTGACCGGCGAGGCCGAAGCAACGGGCAGCGGGCCGGGCCGCGGGCGCAGCGGCAAGGATGTGCTGGCCGCCGATTTTCAGGCGATTGCGCTGCCGCTTGGCCATCATGGGCCGATGACGGCAGAGGAGGCAACGGCAATGGCCCAGGCCGAGGCGGACCGCCGGGCGCGCAGCTTTGTGACGGCCCGGGGCACCGCGATCGGCAATGCCCAGCTGCGGGTTGGCAGCTGGATCACGCTGGCGGGCGTCAATCCCGCCTTTGCCAATGATTATGCAGTGAAGCAGGCCGTGCATCGCTATGAGCCGGTGGAGGGCTATCGCACCGATTTTGTCGCGGAATGTGCCTATCTGGGAGCCGCGGCATGAGTGTCGCATCGCCCTTTGCCGTGCCGGCCAACTGGCTGGCCGGGGCGCATCTTGCCAAGGTGCGATCGGTGCAGGATCCGCAACGCATGGGC
>CAZFYJ010000003.1:0-10228 GCA_964523215.1 uncultured Sphingomonadaceae bacterium
CCGATCCACCCGGCCTGCATGGCGACAAACGCCACCAGATAGGTGAGGCACAAGAGGGCCACGCCGCCGTAGAGAATCGCCGAGAGGACGACCGGGCGTCGCGGCAGCAGGATCAGCGCCGCCCAGCCCATCAGCGCCCAGCTGCTGGCAATGGCGAACAGGCTGTCCCACATGCCGGGTGTGTGCCCCTATTCCGCGGCTTCGGCGATGGCCGGGGGCGTCCACACAAGCATCGGGCGCCGGGCAGCGAGCGTTTCATCGAGCCGTGCGCGCGGGGCAAAATGCGGCGCTGTCTTCAGCGAGGGATCGCCCGCCTTTGCCCGTTCCACCACAGATTTGAACGAACCAATGAACTGATCCAGTGCGGCCTTGCTTTCGGTTTCGGTCGGCTCGACCAGCATCGCGCCGTGCACGACCAGCGGGAAATAGACCGTCATGGGGTGAAAGCCCTCATCAATCAGGCCCTTGGCCACATCCAGCGTGGTGAAGCCCTCGGCCAGATTATTGTCGGTAAACAGCGCCTCGTGCATGCACGGGCCGGATGCAGCGAATGGGGCCTCCAGGGTGCCTTCCAGGCTGCGCAGCACATAATTGGCATTGAGCACGGCATCTTCGGCGACCTGACGCAGCCCATCCGCGCCGTGGCTCATGATGTAGGACAACGCCCGCGTAAACATGCCCATCTGCCCGTGGAACGCCGTCATCCGGCCGAAACTGCTGAGCGTTCCGCCGAAATGTTCGCGCTCGAACGCCTCGGCATCGGCCTCTTCGATGAGGTGGACGAACCCGTCTGCCGTGCGTGCGGTATAGGGCAGCGGGCCAAACGGGCTCAGCGCCTCGCTCAGCACCACTGGCCCCGAACCTGGCCCGCCGCCGCCATGCGGGGTGGAAAAGGTTTTGTGCAGGTTGATGTGCATCGCATCCACGCCCAGATCGCCGGGGCGGACACGGCCGACAATGGCATTGAAATTTGCCCCGTCGCAATAGACATAGCCGCCGGCGGCGTGCACCACATCGGAAATGGCCTTCATGTCGCGTTCGAACAGGCCACAGGTGTTGGGATTGGTGATCATCACCCCGGCCACATCCGGCCCGAGGCGCGCCTTGAGCGCTTCGAGATCAACACGTCCCTGCGCCGTTGCCGGAATATTCTCCACGCGAAAGCCGGCAAAGGCCGCGGTTGCCGGATTGGTGCCATGCGCGCTTTCCGGCACGAGGATCACCTGCCGGTCTTCGCCACGCGCCTGCAGCGCTGCCTTGATGCACAAAATGCCGCACAGCTCGCCATGGGCACCGGCCTTGGGCGTCATGGCAACGCCATGCATGCCCGTCAGCTTGATCAGCCAATGGGCCAGCTCGTTGATCACCATGAGCGCACCTTGCACCGTTTCTTTTGGCTGCAACGGGTGCACATCGGCAAAGCCTTTCATCCGCGCGACCTTTTCGTTGAGGCGCGGATTATGCTTCATCGTGCAGCTGCCAAGCGGGAAGAAGCCCAGGTCGATCCCGTAATTCTGCCGGCTGAGGCGCGTATAGTGCCGCACCGTCTCCGGCTCCGAAAGGCCGGGCAGGCCGATTGGGCGGTGGCGCTCGAGGCCGCCAAGGCGCGGCACAACCACCGGCGGCGTTTCCAGATCGACGCCGCTTGTCGTTTCATCGCCAATTTCAAAGATCAGTGCCTCTTCCAGCATCAAGGCACGGTTGCCGCTGTGCGTTGCAGCGACCGGAGCCGCGGCCGCGCCATCCTGTGCCGTCAGCTCGGGGCGCCAGCCGCTGGGGTTCAAGTCCTGCTTGGTCATGCTGCTGCTCCTTCACCCGCCGAATGTTGAGACAAGATGCCCTCCAGGGCCTGGGCAAAGCTCTCAATATCCTGATCGCTCACCACCTCGGTCACGGCGACGACGAGGCCATTGTGCAGCGCCGGGACATCGGGATAGAGCCGCCCGAGCGACACGCCACCCAGCACCCCGCGTGATGCCAGCTGGTGCACCACATCACGCGCATTGACGGGAAGAATGAGCGTAAACTCATTGAAAAAACTGTCGTTCACAAGCCGGACACCCGGCAGCTGGCACAGCCGTTCGGCGGCCTGGACGGCGCGGCCATGATTGAGCATCGCCAGATCGCGCAGGCCCTTTTCGCCCAGCAGGCTCATATGAATGCTGAAAGCAAGCGCACACAGTCCTGAATTTGTGCAGATATTACTGGTCGCCTTTTCGCGCCTGATGTGCTGCTCGCGCGTTGAGAGCGTGAGCACAAAGCCGCGCTTGCCGCTTGCGTCCACCGTCTGGCCACACAAGCGGCCCGGCATTTGCCGCACATATTTTTCCTTTGCGGCGAACAGGCCCACATAGGGGCCGCCAAATTGCAGGCCGACGCCAATCGACTGCCCTTCGCCCACAACAATATCCGCCCCCATGTCGCCCGGCGGGGTGATCGCACCCAGCGCCACCGGCTCGGTCACAACCGCGATCAGCAGCGCACCATGCGCGTGCGCCTTGGCTGCAATCGCGCTCATATCCTCGATCCGGCCGAGAATGTCTGGATATTGGACGACGACACAGCTGGTCTCGTCATCAATCGCGGCCAGCAGCCGCGCCGTATCGCTTCCCGCAAAATCGGGCGTTTCCGCCGCGAGCGCATCGCCCGTGAAGCGCGCCATGGTTTTGGCCACGCTCACATAATGGGGGTGAAGCCCGGAAGAGAGGATCGCCTTTGATCGCTTGGTCACCCGCCCGGCCATGCCAATCGCTTCCCAGCAGGCGGTCGAGCCATCATACATGGAGGCATTGGCCACATCGCAGCCAAAGAGGCGCGCCACCTGCGTCTGAAATTCAAACAGCATCTGCAGTGTGCCCTGTGCGATTTCCGGCTGGTAGGGCGTGTAGGCCGTCAGGAATTCGCCGCGCTGGATCAGATGGTCGACGCTTGCAGGCACATGATGCTTATAGGCCCCGGCCCCCAGAAAGAAGGGATGATCGCCGGCCGCCATATTCTGCCGCGCCAATTGTGAAAAATGACGCTCCACGGCCATTTCGCTGGCATGCATGGGCAGCCCCTCGATCGGGCCTGCCAGCCGCGCCGCTTCCGGCACGTCGACAAACAGATCATCAATGCTGGCAGCGCCAATCACAGACAGCATTGCCTTGCGGTCCGCTTCGGTCAGGGGGAGATATCGCATTGCAGGCCCTATCTATTCTGTTTCGTGCTTGCTGTTCGGGTCAGAGCGATGCCACAAATGCCGCATAGGCATCTGCATCCATCAGCCCCTCAAGCTCCGCCGGATCAGACAGTTCGAGCCGGAAAAACCAGCCCGCGCCTTCCGGATCGCTGTTGACCAGGGCAGGATCGTCAGCCAGTGCGCCATTGCCCTCGGTCACCGTGCCCGAGACGGGCGCATAGACATCCGATGCGGCCTTCACCGATTCGACGACAGCAGCATCGCCGCCCTTGCTCAGCACTGTGCCCGGCGACGGCGTTTCGGCGAACACGATGTCGCCAAGCTGGCTTTGCGCATAGTCCGTAATGCCGACGGTTGCCGTTGCCCCATCGACCTCGATCCATTCATGCTCGCTGGTGAAATATCGTGTCATTTTGCTCTCCTGTGATAGCGATGGGGGACAAAGGGCATGGCGGCGACGGTCAGGCTGATGCGCTTGCCGCGCACTTCGGCCTCCAGCCGGGTTCCGGCTGCGTTATGCGCAGCGTCGACATAACCCATGGCAATCGGCGCGCCGACGCTGGGGGCGAAGCCGCCTGACGTCACGACGCCAACCTGGGCATCGCCCGCAAAAATGGGCGCCCCCTCGCGCACGGGCAATTTGCCCTCGACCGCGAGGCCGACCAGCTTGCGCGCCGGGCCATGTTGCAGCGCCGCCAAAATGCGATCCGCGCCATGAAATCCCCCCTCGGCGCGGCGACGCTTGGAAATGGCGAAGCTGGCACTGGCCTCGACCGGCTCTTTGGAGGGGTCCATATCATGACCGTAAAGCGGGAGGCCCGCCTCCAGCCGCAATGAATCGCGCGCGCCGAGGCCGATGGGTTTGACCTCTGGCTGCGCACACAGTGCATCGGCAAGTGCGGCTGCATCCGAAGCTGCCACCGAAATCTCGAACCCATCCTCGCCGGTATAGCCCGAACGGCTGATGCCCAGCGGCACGCCATTCCAGATGAAGGGGCCGGCCTCCATGAAGAACAGATCGGTGGGCAGCGGCCATCCCGGCTGCGCCGGGCCTATGCCGATGCGCGCCAGTGCTGTTGCCGCCTGAGGCCCCTGCAAGGCCAGCAATGCCGCATCCTCAAGATGGACGAGCCCAATATCGGCGGGCAGATGCACCTGCATGAAGGCAATGTCATCCCGCTTTACCGCGCCATTGACGACGACATACAGATGGTGACCCGTGTTGGTGATCATCATATCGTCCAATATGCCGCCATCGGGCGCGAGCAGCAGCGAATAGCGCATCCGCCCGGGCTGAAGCGCACTGATATCGCCGGGCACGATCCGTTCAAGCGCATCGGCGGCGCCTGCCCCCGTCAGCTGAAGCTGCCCCATATGCGAAACATCGAACAGGCCGGCATGTTCGCGCGTCCAAAGATGCTCGGCCATGATGCCTTCATATTGGATCGGCATGGAATAGCCCGCAAAGGGCACCATGCGCGCGCCCTTTGCGCGGTGCCAATCGCCCAGCGGCAATTCCTGAAGATGATGGTCGTCGCCCATGAGCACTCCGCGCAAAAAGCCCAGCCAGCGGCACCGCGCCGCTCACTGCCCCCTCTGTCACGGATGGCTGAGAGCATTACCCCTTCGCCGGCCTGGCCGAAGCGAGGCTCTTTCCAGAGTGTCGCAAAAGACAAAACGGTCCTTTTGCCTGAGAGTTTCCGGGGCGGTTGCTCCTTCGGCGCCCCGGGCGTGATCCGGGGGCTCTCCCATTTCGTCAGCGACTTGCCCGTCTCTTGGCGATGCTGTTTGCCAGAGTCAACCGGCGAGTGCCATGATGGCATCATGTTCGTGAATGTAGCGCCCCTCGCCGCCTGAATCGGCCAGCGTCCAGATTGCACGTGCAACGCTTTCCGCCCTGATCGAGCGATATTTGCGCAAGCCCCCGCGCAGCAGCGGATCGATCAAGGGGGCCAGCCGCTGGCCCACTGCCTCCATCGGCCGCACTTCGCTGCGCGGGCCGATCAACAGCCCCGGCCGCAGGATATCGAGCCGCGGGAAGCCGAGTTCGGTCAGCCCCTCTTCGACCTTGCCCTTGGCGTTGAGATAAACATTGTCGACACGGCTGCTGGCCCCGATCGACGTGACGACGATCATGTGCCGCGCCCCTGCCTGCCGGGCTGCATGCGCACAGGCGAGCACCAGATGCTGATCGGTGTTGCGGAATATGTCTGCATGCCCCTGCGCCTTGCGCATGGTCGTGCCGATGCAGCAGATCAGGATATCCGGTGCCATCGCCGCGATTGCACGGGGCCACCGTTCCGGATTGACAACCTTGGTCTGCTGCCCGGGCAATGACGTTCGCTCAGCCACGCGGCGCTGCAAGCGGATCAGCGGCCGCGGAAAGCTCAGCTGATCGACCCAGCTGCCGATCAAGCCGGTCGCGCCGATCAGGACCGTCGTCTGATCAGACATGACCCAGTGCCTCGGGCACGGCAGCGCGCCCGTAAATCTGGGCAAACTGGTTGATCGCAAAGCGATCGGTCATCCCGGCCACATAGTCGCAAATGTGCCGCGCGCGCGCGGTCGCATCATCAGGCAGGCTGCCACGCCAGTCGGCAGGCAACAGCCCGGCATCGGCAGCATAAGCCTCGAACAGCCGGCGTATCACATCCTGCGCATGATCGGCGGCGGCCAGCTGCGCCGGATGATTGTAGAGATTGGCATACATGAAGCGCTTGAGCTGCCGTTCATGCTCGCCATATTCGGCGGAAAAACCGCTGATCATCTGCCCGGCTGCGCGCACATCGTCGACCGTGCGGACACCCAGCGCAGCGATGCGCGCTTTGGTCGTTTCGATCACATCATTGGCCATCACGCCAATATGTTCGCGGATCAGCTCGCGCAGCAAGCGCCCCTGATCAACGCCTGAAAATCGCGCCTTGACCGAGGCCCACAGCGATTCGAGCGCGGGATGCGCCACGACATCGGCCGGATCGAGCAGGCCGGCGCGCAAGCCATCATCAATATCATGATTGTCATAGGCGATATCGTCCGCAATCGCCGCCACCTGCGCTTCGAGCGAGGCAAAGCTGCCCAGCGCAAGCGGATAGTCCGCGTCCAGCTCTGCCAGCGCCCAGCCCGCCGCCGGAACAGGGCCATTATGCTTGGCCAGCCCCTCCAGCATCTCCCAGCTGAGATTAAGGCCATCAAAACGGGGGTAGAGGCGCTCCAGCCGCATCACCGTGCGCAGGCTGTGGCCATTATGGTCAAAGCCGCCTGCATTCGCCATGCAAGCGCCGAGCGCCCTCTCGCCTGCATGCCCAAAAGGCGGATGGCCAAGATCATGCGCAAGGCACAACGCCTCGGTCAGATCCTCGTTCAGCGCGAGTGCGCGCGCAATGGTGCGGCCGATTTGCGCGACTTCAAGGCTGTGCGTGAGGCGTACCCGGTAATGATCGCCATCGGGGGCAATGAACACCTGCGTTTTGTGACGCAAGCGGCGGAACGCGACCGAATGGATGATGCGATCCCGATCGCGTTGATAGGCATTGCGCGGGCCGCGCGTGGCGGCATGATCCTCCGCATGTTCGCGGCCGCGGCTTTGCGCGGGGTCGCATGCCAGCGGGGACAGCAGCGGCGTGGCAGAAGGTGCAGCAGACATGGACCTGCTCTAGCCGCGCCGAACGCAGCGCACAATCGCCCCCCGCACGGTGCGGATCAGGATCCTGCGACGGGGGTGACTTCCTCACCAGCCTCGCTCGACCACATGAAGCCGCCAATCCCAGCCTTGCGCTGCTCGGCCTCCCAAGCCTTTGCATCCTTGGCGCTGGGGAATGGCCCGACCAGCAGCCGCCGGGTGCGGTTCCACACAGCAGTTGCCCCGCGCCGCCCCTTGAACAATGCGGGGTGCTTGCCGGCGAGCCGCCGGAAGTCACCGGCCAGCGCTCGGGCATCGGAGCCGGTGGCGACCTGCACCCAGAAGCGCGCTGGATGCCGTGCCTTGCTGGCCTTGTCTTCCGCGGCGGCAAGTGCGGCGGCGTCTTTTTCAGCCTTTGCTTTGGCGGCCTTGGCCTTTTCAGCGGCGATACGCTGCGCCTCGCGCTCGGCTGCACGTCTTTCCTCGGCCAGCCGTTCGATGGTCGCAATGTCGAGCGCGTCGCTGCGACGAACGAGCTCATTGTCCGGGATGGCAATCGCCCCCGCAATCGCATCGAGCGACCGGGGTGCGGCCACGGTGGGCGCCACTGCTGCCGGTGCCGCGACTGAGGCGGGCTCGGCTGATTGGGACGCCGTCACCGCAGGCGCCTGCACTGCCGCATCCGCCACAGGGGCAACAGGCGCAGCAGCGACATCAGCGGGCATCACGGCCGGAGGGATGATCGCCGCCACCGGCTGAGACGCGACAGGCAGGTCCGCAGGCAGGCTGGCGGGCACAGGCAGGCTGGCGGCTACTGGCGCAATATCCACCGCAGCAGACGTTGGCGAGGCTGCGGGCGAGGCTGCGGGCGAGGCTGCGGGCGAGGCTGCCGACGCGGATGTGGGGGCGATTGGCGGATCAACAGCCGGAACCGGCGGCGCGATCGAGAAACCGGGCATTGGCAGCGGTGCTGTTGCCGAAGCGGCAGGCTCTGCCTGGGCTGCCGGGGCTGGCATGGCCGCGGCAGGCGGCAGCGCAACCACCTCGATCGGGCGCGGCATGGAGGACACAGCCGGAGCCGGAGCCGGAGCTGAGGTTGGAACAAGCGCCGGATCTTGCACGGGCGCCGCAACGGCTGGCGCGACTTGCGCTGACACGACCGGTGCGGCCGTGACGGGCGCAGGCATCACGACCGCAGGCGCGGCGATCGCCGCTGTGGCAGTTGATGGCCCGGCAACGCCAGGGCCAGAAACGGCAGGCGACGGGCCGGGGCTTGCGGCAACCGGGGCGGGGCGAATGTCGATCCGCGTCCCAACTTGGACGACAGGCGCAGTCGTGGCTGGTGCGACAGGCGCAGTCGTGGCTGGTGCGGACACCGCTTGGGTGGCTTGAGGCATCGGCGCGACGACGCGGGTCGTTGCCGGCGCAGGCGCAGGCGCGCGGGCTGGGGCCGCCACGGGGGCTGCGGCTGCGGGCAATGGTGCCGATGTTGCCGCTGCTGTTGCAACCTTGGGCGCCACCGGGGCTACGGCGGGCTTGCGCGGGGTGACGACAGTGGATTCAGGCGCATCATTTTCAGCAACGATGACCACTTTCCCGCTCGCAGGCGACGCCGCCGATCGCACCGGCGGTGGCGGTGGCGGGGGGAGCGCCGCCATATCGGGCAGCTTTTCCGGGGCCGACGATCGTGCCGAGGCGGGCGCGGGCAGTTCAGCCCGCACAATGGCCACATCGCGGCGCAGGCCGCCGCGCGCGGCACCGCGATCCTCGCTTTTGCTGCTGCGCGCTGCCCGGCGGTCCTTCTCGCTTGCCCGCTTTCCGTCTCTGCCGGCAGCAGCAGCGGGGGCCGCCTGCGCTTTCGGTGATTTGGCCGGCGTTGCGGCGGCAACCTGCACTGGCCGGCGCCGGGTGGTGCCAAGCCGCACATCAGAACCGGGGAAATGCCCGAAATGCACGGCAAGCGCCGCCTGAGCTGCATCCAGCCGATCCATTTCCGCCAGATAGGGATCTATGCCCGCCGCAAGATCGCCGGGCATGGTGGCCTGGGTAATGTCCCGCGCTTCCTTTACCTTGCCGTTCATGGCCAGGATCATCGCACGCGCCCGCCACGCCGACCGGTCACTCTGCTGCAGCAGTGGCAACAGCACGCGCTGTGCCTTCTCTGCCTCGCCGCTGATCCCGAGCGACAACGCGTAGCGGCGCAGCACCTCGTCGCTGTAGCGATATTTGAGCGCGCGCTCATAATCCTTTTGCGCACGGCGCGGATTGCCGATCAGATCGAAGGCAAGGCCGCGATCGGACAGCAGATCGAGTTCGTCCGCACCCAGTGCGAGCGCCTCGTCAAACAGCTTCAGCCCCTCATGCGGGTCTTCCATATGCACCCACGCGGCTGCCATCGCAGCGCGCACCCGCGCATTGCGGGGCAGCAGGGCATCAGCACGGCCAAGAAAGCCCATCGCGCCCTGGGCGTCGCCCAATGCAAGCGTGGCCTCTCCTGCCTCGATCAGCGCCGAACTGTCACGCGAGTCGCGTGCAATGCGCAGCAATGCATCCGTCAGCCGTGCCTGCATGCGCAATCCGGCCGTCATCGGGGCCGCGGGCTCCGCGCTGTTCGCCGGAGCCGCCGCATCGATCACCTCTTGAGCCCAAACACTCTGGGGCATGGCGAGCATGAGCGCCACGAGCGAGATGCCCCATATCCCGCATATCTGCCGATAAGCCATGACCGGTGCCATAGCCGATTTTGCGAAGCGCGGACGGCGATGGTGCACAGATCGGCGCAATCGTCGCACGGGTGGCGGCGATTCCGCCAGCCGACCCGCCCGGCGCACAATGCGGCTACTGATTATTCTGCCGGTTCAGAAAACGGGGAATCTCCACTTTTTCCTCCGGGGCATCGGCGGCATCGTCATTGGTGTTCAGCCCGCGGGACAGCCGCGACATCCGCTCAAACAAAGTGCCGGTGCGCCCCCCCTCGTCATCAGCAGGCTCTGCCGGGACCGGACGAATGAAGCTGGGCGCGGGCGGCTCTGGTGCGGCTTCGCTTGCCTCTGGCGCTTCAAGCACCAGCTCGTCATCATCGGCAGCATCCGCCGCGTCCGCGCTCTCCACGCTCGCTGGCTCTGCCGCCGGCTCGGCAACGTCATCGAGCACCAGATCATCATCGACAAACACCGCATCCGGGCTTTTCCCGGTGGCAAAGGCCGGCGCAATCGCGGGAACGTCCGCCTCTTGCGCCGATGCATCCGCCGTGTCCTCCGCGTCAACCACCGGCGGCGCGACCGCAGGCGAGAAGGCCGGAGCTGGCCGCGGGGCCGATGATTGACCAAAGGCAAAGGCGCGCGACACAGGCGCCGCATCGCTCGCCCCCGCAGCAGACGCATCGGCATCGATGCCGGTTGCGACCACGGAGACACGGATCTTGCCGT
>CAZFYJ010000003.1:10238-31308 GCA_964523215.1 uncultured Sphingomonadaceae bacterium
AGCTACGGGCGGTGTCGCAAACCCGCCAAGCGGGGTCGCCGGCCGACTGTCAAACGCATAGGAACGCGGCGGCTGTGCTGCGGCCTGCGCATCCTGATCGATACCAGTGGCGACGACCGAGACGCGGATCTTGCCGTTCAGATTTTCGTTGAACGCCGAACCCCAGATGATGTTGGCATCAGGATCCACCAGTTCGCGGATGTGGTTGGCAGCTTCGTCCACTTCCATCAGGCGCATATCCTCGCCCCCGGTGATGGAAATGATCACGCCGCGCGCACCGCGCATCGACACACCATCCAGCAGCGGGTTTGCAATCGCACGCTGCGCCGCTTCCAATGCGCGACCATCGCCTTCGGCCTCGCCCGTGCCCATCATCGCCTTGCCCATTTCGTGCATGACCGAGCGGACATCGGCGAAATCGAGATTGATGAGGCCCGGCATCACCATAAGATCCGTGATCCCGCGCACGCCCTGTTGCAGCACTTCGTCTGCCATCAGGAACGCTTCCTTGAAGGTGGTGTTCGGATTGGCAACCAGGAACAGATTCTGATTGGGAATGACAATCAGCGTATCGACATTGGCCTGCAGCTCCTCAATCCCGCTATCGGCAGAGCGCATGCGGCGATTGCCTTCGAAATGGAACGGCTTGGTGACCACGCCGACCGTGAGAATGCCCTTGTCGCGTGCGGCCTTTGCAATGACCGGGGCCGCGCCAGTGCCCGTGCCGCCGCCCATGCCTGCGGCAATGAAGCACATGTGCACCCCATCGAGCAGGGTTTC
Source organism: uncultured Sphingomonadaceae bacterium (assembly GCA_964523215.1). Taxonomy (GTDB): domain Bacteria; phylum Pseudomonadota; class Alphaproteobacteria; order Sphingomonadales; family Sphingomonadaceae; genus CAZFYJ01. Next base: position 11,019 of record CAZFYJ010000003.1, read on the forward strand.
GATCTGGCTGATTGTCTCTTCGGCTGCGGCCCGGCCCACCTCCGGCCGCGAGCCGGCACCAAGGCCTTGCGTGATATCGGGGCCGAGCTGGATACGGCGTTCTGCCGGCGAAATGTTCAGTGCCTGGGCATCGGTATTGGCGACGACGAAATCGACGCCTTCCACCTTGCTCGCAATCATGTTTGCAATGGCATTGCCGCCCGCGCCGCCGACGCCGATCACGGCAATGCGCGGCTTCAGTTCCTCAACCTGAGGCGGACCGATACGAATGCTCATAATCTATCTCCCCGCATGGGCGTGCCCGCAATCACGCCCTCCAAAAAAACCGTCAGAAAAGCGATGCTCATGGCACCGCGTGCAACCGTTCGCACCCCCATTACACATCCTGAATCGCAGCACATCAAAAAATTAACCAATTTTGCATTTTTACGTCAAAACGCCTCAAAAATTGGCCCGGATCGCCTCGGCAATGCGGGCAAAAATGCGCCCGCTGCCGAAATGGCGCACATCCTGGGCCTCGCTGTGCATCTGCCTGAGATCGACAGGGTCTGATGCGGCATAGAGCACAAGGCCGCACAATGTCGCGAATGAGGGACCGGCATGGGCCTCCGGCGTGCCGACAAGCCCGCCCGGCGCGCCGATCCGCACCGCACGGCCCAGAACGCCCTGCACATGATCGGCAATGCCCTTCAGTTCCGCCCCGCCCCCGGTCAACACCACCTGACGCCCGACCGGGCCTGAAAAGCCCATGGTCTTCAGCACTTTGGCAATGTCTGTCACGACCAGATCGAGCCGCTGGCGAATGACCGACACCATTTGCGCCCGATTGACCCGCACGCGCAGCTCCTCCGGGTCAGTGCTCGCCGGATCGGCATCGAGCATGTCCTGATTGTCCCGCGGGTTGGTGAGGGCCGAGCCATAGACGCATTTCAGCCTTTCCGCCTGGCTGCGACGAATGCCAAAGGCGGATGCGATGTCGTCGGTAATGTCCGCCCCGCCAAAGGGCAGCGAGGCAATGCCCACCAGCACGCCGCCGGCAAACAGCGAGATATTCGTTACCGCTGCCCCGATTTCGACCAGCGCGACTCCCAGATCGCGTTCCTCATCGGTGAGGCAGGCCATGCCCGTTGCCACAGGCGCGGCCACAATGCCATGCACCTCCAGATGCGCCTGGCGCACGCAGGTGTCCAGATTGCGCAGCGGCGAACCGTCGGCCAGCACGACATGGATGTCCACACCGAGCCGATCGGCATGCAAGCCGAGCGGATGGCGCACGCCGGCCAGCCCGTCGATGGTGTAGAGCGCGGGCTGCGCATGCAGCACCACCCGCCCATTGGGATCAATCGCATTGCGGCCGGCCGAGAGCAGATCGTCCACATCGTCCTGCTCGATCCGCTGGCCGCCGAGATCGAGCTCGACCTTGGCAAGATCGCTGGAGAGATTGCCGCCCGAAAAGCTGACCCACACATCCTCGATGCGCGTGCCTGCCATGCGCTCTGCCATCTCCACGGCATGGCTGATGGCATGTTCGGTCTTGGCCATATCGGCGATATAGCCTTTCGAGACGCCCTGGCTTTCGCGCTGCCCGCTGCCCAGCACGTGCAGACGCCCGTCTTCGGCCTGCCCGGCGATCATCGCGCATACTTTTGATGTGCCGATATCGAGAGCAGTGAAATAGCGTTCGATTTTTAGCGCCATGGCGTTACCCCCCCTGCCCTGTGTCTGCGACGGTGCCGGAGCCGGAGCCAGAGGCCCCGCCGGTGGCAATGGCTGCATCCTGCACGCTTTCGCCACGCGGGCTGCGGCGCAGCACCATGCGATCCGGGTTGCGCATGTCAAAACGGGCAATGCCGCGACCCAGCAGGCGGTTCATGCCATCCATACGGGCAAAATTCATCAGCGCCGTTGCCGCCGCCTTCTCGCCTGCCGGAAGCGCCAATATCTCGCCCGATTGAAAGCGCAGGTCCCAGCGCCGGTTGCCCACCCAGGATGCCCCCGCCAGCAGCGGCTTCAGCGCCTGCGCCTCATCGAGCAGCCGGTGCAGCGCTGCTGCATGCTGATTGGCATTCGGTCCGATCACCAGTGGAAGATCGGGCGCGCGGGCGGGGTCAACCGGTTCCAGCACCACCCCTTTGGTGTCGATCAGCGACAGCCTGCCCGCATGTTGCCACATGGCCGTGGGCGTCCGCTCCTCAATGTGGATCACCAGCGTATCGGGCAGCTTGCGGCTGACGCTGGCATCCGCGATCCAGCCATATTTCAGCAGCTCGGCACGCACCGCATCCAGATCGACCGCCGCCATCGACCGGCTCTTGTGATTGAGGGCAATATCATAGATGCGCATGGTATCGACCCGCTCGGCACCGATGATTTCCACCCGCTCGACGCGGAACCCCGCCTGCCCCACCAGCCGCACGGTTTCTGCACCGATGGCCGCATTGACGCCGCTGATGTGCATGGCCGTGATGATGCCCGCCATGGCCATGCCGAACATGCCCCAGGTGAGCGTTTTCTGAATGGTCTCTGGCGTGACGGGCAGCGCACGGATGAACTTGTCGATGCGCGAAACCGGCCGGCTGCGGGGCGACCCCGCCCCCGGACGCCGCAGACCGGCCTTGCCCCGCACTTTGGGGCGGGCGCCGCCGTTTCGCTTGATGGTGACGCTTTTGCTGGTCATGCTGCCTGCCCCCCTTGTCCCTGCCCGGCATCTGCGGCCGGCACCGGCGCCCGCTGCGATGCCAGCGCATCCTTCACCAGAATATCGACCAGCGCCTCATAGCTGATGCCGGCATGGCGTGCCTGTTCCGGCAGCAGGCTGAGCGCGGTCATGCCCGGCTGGGTGTTGACCTCCAAAAGATAGAGCCCCTCCGCACCCTTTTCGTCGTCCCAGCGGAAATCAGACCGCGATGCCCCGCGGCAGCCAAGCAGGCGATGCGCCTTCAATGCCATGTCCATCATTGCCTCGGCCACATCATCGGGCACATTGGCCGGGCAGACATGCTCTGTCATGCCATCGGTATATTTGGCGTCGAAATCATAAAATCCGCTCTTGGGCTTCAATTCGGTGACGGCCAGCGCACGATCGCCCAGCACGGCAACGGTCAGCTCGCGCCCGCGGATGAATGGTTCGGCCAGCAGCTCGTCAAACTGCTGCCATGGGCCGGCAACATCGCGCCCAATGGGATCACCATAATTGCTGTCCTTGGTGACGATGGCGACGCCAACGGAGGATCCCTCGTTCACGGGCTTGAGCACATAAGGACGCGGCAGCGGATCGCTGATGTGGACACTGGCGCTTTTCACGACATGCCCGCCCGGCATGCGAATGCCATGCGGCACCAGCGCCTGCTTGGTCAGCTGCTTGTCGATCGCGATCACAGACGTGACGAGCCCGCTGTGCGTATAGGGAATGCCCATGATATCGAGCATGCCCTGCACCGTGCCATCTTCCCCTGGCGTGCCGTGCAGCGCATTGAACACCACATCGGGTTTGATCTCTGCCAGGCGCTGGGCGACATCGCGCCCCATATCGAGCGGGGTCACGCGATAGCCCACCTTGGCGAGCGCATCGGCAATGCCCTTACCGGTCATCAGCGAGACGGCTCGTTCGTTGGACCAGCCACCCATCAGAACCGCAACATGCACATCGCTGGTCATGGCGCTATCCCCACGCGCTGGATTTCCCATTGCAGATCGATGCCCGATTTGGCCTTCACTCTGGCGCGCACTTCTTCGCCCAGTGCCTCGATGTCGGCGCTGGTTGCATCGCCAGTGTTGATCAGGAAATTGGTGTGCTTTTCGCTCACCTGCGCGCCGCCAATCTGCAGGCCGCGGCATCCGGCCGCATCGATCAGCTGCCAGGCCTTTTGCCCGTCCGGATTTTTGAAGGTGGAGCCCCCCGTCTTGCTGCGCAGCGGCTGCGATGCCTCGCGCGCTGCGGCGATACGGTCCATTTCCGCTTGTATTGCAGATTTGTCGCCGGCTGTTCCCCGGAACAGCGCCGAAACGACAATTGCCTGGGGATCAAGATCGCTGTGGCGATAGCGGTAATTCAGCTCGTCAAGCGCGAATACACGACTTTCACCCGAACGCAGCACCACGACCACTTCCAGCAAAATATCTTGGACTTCTCTGCCATATGCACCTCCATTCATGCGGACAAAGCCTCCAACCGTGCCAGGGATGCCACGCAAAAACTCAAGTCCGGCAATCCCGTTGTCGCGCGCGCCGCTCGATACCGCAATACCCGATGCGCCGCCGCCGCAACTCAGGACCGTGTCGTCAATCGCGTCGACCTTGGCAAATGCCTTTCCCAGCCGCACAACAACACCCGGAACGCCGCCGTCACGCACGATCATATTGGAACCAAGGCCTAAGGCCATGACCGGGACGGCAGGATCAAGGTCGTGCAAAAAACCCTGCAGATCGGCGATATCTGCCGGCTCGAACAACCACTCAGCCGCGCCGCCCGATTTGAACCAGACGAGCGGCGCGAGCGGCGCGTTGGCCGTCAATTTCCCGGCAACCTTGGGGAGCGCAGCGATGCTCATGCCCTCACCGCCCGGATCGCATCGGCCAGACCAGCGGCCCATTTGGTGATGTCGCCCGCGCCGAGGCAGACCACCATGTCATGCGCGAGAAGCTGCGGTGCAAGGGCCTCCGCCAAGGCAGCGGCATCAGTCGCAAGATGGGCAGCGCGATGCCCGCGGTCGCGCAGGCGGCGCACCAGCTCTTCGCTGCTCACGCCTTCCTGCGGTGCCTCGCCTGCGGCATAGACTGGGGTGACATAGACGATATCGGCATCGTTGAAGGCCTGCGCAAAATCATCCATCAGCCCGCCAAGCCGCGAATAGCGGTGCGGCTGGCACACCGCGATCACGCGGCCCTGCCCCGCACCCTCGGCAGCGCCTGCCGCCACGCCTTCGCGCGCGGCAGCAAGCACGGCGCGGATTTCGACCGGATGGTGGCCATAATCATCGATGATGGTGGCGGCACCACCTTCCAGCGCCACTTCCCCGACCTTGGTAAACCGCCGCTTGACCCCGCCAAATCCGGCAAAGCCGCGCTGCACCGCCTCGTCGCTCATGCCGCGTTCCAGCCCGACGGCAATCGCCGCCAGCGCATTCTGCACATTGTGCCGGCCGGACATGGGAAGAAAAATGTCGCTGATGATGCGCTGGCTGCCGTCCCGGCTGCGCACGATCACGTCAAACCGGTTGCCGCCCGGCTCCGGCCGGACATTATCGGCCCGCACATCCGATTGCGCCGAAAAGCCATAAGTGGTGATGCGGCGATCGCGGATGCGCGGGATGATCGCCTGCACTTCGGGATGATCGAGGCACAGGATGGCAACGCCGTAAAAGGGCACATTTTCGATGAATTCGATATAGGCGGCCTTGGCCTCGTCAAAACTGCCATAATGATCAAGATGTTCGGGATCGATATTGGTGACGACCGCAATGGTGCCATCCAGCCGCAGGAAGCTGCCATCGCTTTCATCGGCTTCCACCACCATCCAGTCGCTCGCGCCAAGCCGCGCATTGCTGCCATAGCTGTTGATGATGCCGCCATTGATCACAGTGGGATCGAGGCCGCCGGCATCAAGCATCGCAGCGATCAGCGAGGTGGTGGTGGTCTTGCCATGCGTGCCAGCCACGGCGACTGTATTTTTGAGGCGCATCAGCTCGGCCAGCATCTCGGCCCGGCGGACGAGAGGAATGCGACGTTCGAGCGCTGCATCCCGCTCCGGATTGCCTGGCTTTACCGCCGTCGACGTGACGACCACGGCGGCATCGCCCAGATTGGCGGCATCATGGCCGATCATCACCGTGATGCCGCGCTTGCGCAGCCCTTCGACGACATAGCTTTCGGCCATGTCGCTGCCCTGCACATGATAGCCCAGATTGTGCATCACCTCGGCAATGCCGGACATGCCGATGCCGCCAATGCCGACAAAATGGATGATGCCGATATCGGTGCCGACGCCCTTCATGATGCTGCTTCCTCGATAAACACGCCGGCATCCTCGCGCGAGAGCCCGCCTGCAACAGCCGCTTTGCTGGCAGGCGCAGCGCTGTGCCCGCCCACCCGGATCACATCCATGGTGGGTGCCGCGCCCCCTTCTTCAACCAGATCGGCCAGATCGCGCGTGGCATTGGGCCGCCCGCATTCGAGCGCGCGGCGCGCCGCATTGGCCAGCGCCTGCGGATCGAGCGCAAGCTTTTGCATCTGCTTGGCCAGCTCCACAGGCGTGAAGGCGGATTGCGCAATCGCACGCCCGCCCCCGGCGTCCACCATTTCGCGCGCATTATACGTCTGGTGATCATCGGTCGCGCCAGGCAGCGGGATCATGATGGCGGGGCGACCGGCGCATGTCAGCTCGGCCAGGGTGGAGGCACCGGCGCGGCACACGACAAGATGTGCCCAGGCCAGCTTTTCCGGCATGTCGCCGATATAGGTGGCGAGATCGGCGGGGATACCCAGCTCTGCATAGCGGGCGCGCACCCGGTCAATATCCTCGGCGCGGCATTGCTGCGTCACCTGCAGGCGGTTGCGCAATGCCGGGGGCAGCATGCCAAGCCCATCGGGCACCACGTCGGAAAGAATGGCGGCGCCCTGGCTTCCCCCTGTCACCAGCACGCGAAACACGCTTTCCTCGCCGATCAGCGGGAAGGGCTGGCTGCGCAGTGCCACAATCTCGCTGCGCACCGGATTTCCGACCAGCTGCACCTTGTGGCGATGCCCGCCTGCGATCCGCTGTGTTTCGGGATAGCTTGTGGCAATCGCCCGCACCTGCCCGGCGACCAGCCGGTTGACCCTGCCGAGCACTGCATTTTGTTCGTGCACCAGCGCCGCAATGCCCAGCTTGCGGGCCGCCAGCAGCGCCGGAAAGGCAGGATAGCCGCCAAAGCCGATCACGGCAGCGGGCTGAAACTGCGCATAAAGCCGGGCGGCCATGGCCCGCCCCTGCCAGATTGCGCGCGCCGCACGCATCCACGCCAGCGGGCCGCCCTTGAAGCGCCCGCCGCCCAGCCTTCCGGCGGGCAGCACATGCACCTGCCCCGCCTCGAAGCAGCCGGGAATTCTGGCACCGCGCTCGTCGGTGATCAGCGCAACATGATGGCCGCGCGCGATGAGCTCTTCGCCCAGCGCGTAAGCGGGGATCATGTGCCCGCCCGTGCCCCCGGCGGCGAGAACGAAATGTCTGGTTGCGCGTGCGTTTTTCAACAATCTTATCCTTGCGGACCACCGGGCGATGTCTGCCCCCATTTCACGACAAAGGGCGATCGCAGCAAATAGGGGTTTTTCTTTGTGAGCGCCAATAGCATTCCGATGCCGATGCACAAGGCAAGGAAGGACGAGCCGCCATAGCTGATGAACGGCAGGGTCATGCCCTTTGATGGGAAAATCTGGGTGTTCACAGCCATATTGATGATGGCCTGGCCGCCAAACTGGGTGACGAGACCGGCAGCGGCGAGCACCGTGAAGGGATCTTCCTCATCGAGCAGCCGAACCAGCACGCGAGTGACCACCGCAAGAAACAGGCATGCAATGGCGATGCACGCAAACAGGCCGAATTCCTCTCCGATCACGGAAAAGATATAGTCTGTATGCGCCTCGGGCAGCCGGTATTTCATCGTGCCGCCGCCCGGCCCCGTGCCGAAGAACCCGCCGGCAACCAGCGTGTTGTGCGCCAGATCAACCTGATCCGGCGCGCCATCCGCATTGTCGAACAGCCAGCCATTGATCCGCTGATTGGCAACCGGATAAAAGATATAGGCCGCAACCAGGCCCGCGCCCGCCGCGCCCCCCATTGCGGCAATGCGCTGGAAGGACAGGCCGGACATCAGCACCAGCACCAGCCACATAGCGCAAAAGATGATCGTCTGCCCCAGATCGGGCTGCAGCATCAGCAGCACGGCCACCAGCCCGGTCATCACGAATGACAGCGAAACCACGGGAAGCTGCGCATCCTGCGCCCGCCAGCTGAGCACCCAGGCCAGCGTCACCACGAAAAAGGGCTTCAGAAATTCCGATGGCTGAAGCCGCATCGATCCCGATCCGATCCAGCGCTGCGCCCCGTTCACCGTGGTGCCGACCAGCAAAACGGCAAACATCAGAACGATGAACAGCATCGTCGCCCAGATGGCCAGCCGGCGCACCTGATCCTTTGGCAGCATCGAAATGACGAGCATGATCGGCACGCCGATCGCCACCCACATCAGCTGGCGCACCAGAAAATATTGCGGCATCAGCGTCTCGGTGGCGGTGGAAAGCCGGTCTGCCGAGGCGGGCGAGGCCGCCGAAATGGCAATGAGGCCGATCGCGATCAGCGCCGCGATCATCGCCAGCAGCACACGGTCAATCTCCCAGAACCAGATGCCCAGCGGCGTGCGGTCCGCCCGGCTGAGCCGACGGGGCTTGATGCGGCTGCGCGGCAGCCTTGCCACCGGTTTCGAGGCCGATATTGTCATGCGCTGTCGCCCTCCCCCAAGGCCCTCGCCAGAGCGCGAAACTGATCGCCCCGGTCTTCATAGTCGCGAAACTGGTCAAATGATGCACAGGCCGGCGACAGCAGGATGACCTCGCCTGGCTGCGCCGCGCTGAACGCAAGCCGTGTGGCGTCCGCCATGGTGCCGCAGCGGTGCACCGGCATGTGGGGCGCCAGCAGCCCGGCGAACAGTTCCTGCGCCTCGCCGATAAGATAGGCCGCCTTCACATGGCCGAAATGGGGGGCGCAGGCTTCCAGCTCCTCGGTCTTTGCCTGACCGCCGGCAATCCAGTGAATGGCGGGATAGGCCGCCAGCGCCGGCGCCGTGCTTGTCGCGTTGGTCGCCTTGCTGTCGTTGACAAACAGCACCCCGTTCACCTCGGCCACCCGCTCCATCCGGTGCGGCAGGCCAGGATAGCTGCGCAGGGCCGCCTCGATCGTGGGCGCATCAAGACCAAGTGCGGCGCAAACATGGATTGCCAGCATGGCATTTTGAGCATTGTGCGGGCCCTGCAGCGATGGCCAAAAGCTCTGCGCTTCGGGCGGGCCACTGGCTGCATTGACCTGGTGCAGGGTATCTGAAGGCGATTTTCTCTGCATCCAAAGTGCCGCGAACACATCCATTGCTGGCTGATCATCGGTTCCGATGACACCGGCATGATCGCTGGACTGCATTGCAAACAGACGTGCCTTGGCCGCGGCATAGGCCTCGAAACTGGGGTAGCGATCAAGATGATCGGGGGTGATGTTGGTAAGGACAGCGATGTCGCAATCCAGGCTGTAGGTCAGATCGATCTGGAAGCTCGACAGTTCGAGCACATAGACCCCGCCGGCCGGCAGCGGATCCTGCGCAAGGATCGGCAGGCCGATATTGCCGCCCATCAGGGTCGGCATGCCAGCGCTTTTGATGATATGGTGGATCAGCGCCGTGGTCGTCGATTTGCCGTTGGTGCCGGTGATGCCCACCACCTTGTGCGGCGGCAGCTCGGCGCGTGCCTGGGCAAACAGCTCGATATCGCCGATCAGCGGGACGCCATGGTGGCGCGCAACATCGGCAATCGGATGACGATTGATGGGCACGCCGGGCGAGACGATGATGCCATCATATCCGCCCAGATCAGCGACCAGCGGATCGCCCGCCATGGCACCGGGGGGCATCTGTGCGCGCGCTTCTTCCCGTGCATCCCAGGCCAGCACATCGGCGCCGCTTGCGAGCAGCGCATCAAGCGTTGCGAGGCCGGAGCGCGCAAGCCCGAGCAAGGCATAACGCCGCCCGGCAAAGGCGCGCGCCGTGATCACCGCAGCTTCAGCGTGGCGAGCCCCGCCAGCGCCAGCATGAAGGAAATGATCCAGAAGCGGATGACCACCGTCGTTTCGGGCCAGCCGAGCTGTTCGAAATGATGGTGGATCGGCGCCATGCGGAAAATGCGCCGCCCGGTGCGCTTATACCAGAATACCTGGATGATGACCGACAGCGCCTCGACCACGAACAGCCCGCCGACAATCGCCAGCACCAGCTCGTGATGGACGCTGACCGCGATGGCACCCAGCGCCCCGCCCAGCGCCAGGCTGCCCGTATCGCCCATGAAGATGGCGGCAGGGGGCGCATTGAACCACAAAAAGGCAAAGCATGCACCGATGATCGCGCCGCACAGGATGGCAAGATCGCCCGCACCCGGCACGTGGGGGATGCCAAGATAGACGGAAAACTTCGCATTGCCGGCGATATAGACGATGATCAGGAACGTGAGGCAGGCAATGATCACCGGCATGGTGGCAAGGCCATCAAGCCCGTCCGTCAGGTTGACGGCATTGCCAGCGCCGACGATGACGATGGCGGCAAAGGGAAAATAGAACCAGCCCAGATCAATGCTGTAGCCGCTCAGAAACGGCAGATATAGCTCTGTGCCGATGGATGACACGATCAGCCAGGAGGCAAGCCCGGCCACCCCAAATTCGGCCAGCAGCCGCGCCCGCGCCGAAACGCCCTTGGCCGTGCGTTTGCGCACCTTATCCAGATCGTCCATGAAACCGATCAGGCCAAAGCCCAGCATCACCAGCAGGCAGGACCAGACATAGATATTGCGCAAGTCCATCCACAGCAGCAGCGAAATGACGGCGGATGCCAGGATCATCAGCCCGCCCATGGTGGGCGTGCCGCGCTTTGCCAGGTGCGATTGCGGCCCGTCTTCGCGGATCGGCTGCCCCTTTCCCTGGCGGACCCGCAGCAGATTGATCAGTGCGGGGCCGATCACCAGCCCGATCAGCAATGCCGTGAAAATCGCCGCACCCGAACGGAAGGTGAGATAGCGGATCAGGTTCAGCGCGCCCGGAAAGCCCAGCCATTCGGCAATCAGATACAGCATTATTGGCCTTTCCAGCTGGCCAGCAGGCCATCAACGACGCGAGAGAGACCAACGGAATTCGAGCCCTTGACCAAGATGGCATCTCCCGGCTGCACACGCGCCGTGACGATCGCCAGCGCGGCCTGCGCATCCGGCACATGAACAGTTTCGATGGCAGGTTCAAGCGCTTGTGCAAGCGCCCCCATCTGTTCGCCGACCAGCACAGCAAGCGACAGCCCGGCAGCGGACAGATGCGGCGCCAGTTCGGCATGATAGCGCGGGCTATCGGCCCCAAGCTCCATCATCGTGCCGAGAACGGCAATGCGGCGGCCGGCATCCTCGCGACCCAGCTGCGCCAGCGTTGCCGCCATCGATGCCGGATTGGCATTATAGCTTTCGTCGATCAGCAGGGCCTGGCCACCGGCCAGCGTCAGATCGTGGCGTGCGCCACGCCCCGAAAGCCCCCCCAGTTCGGCAAGCGCCAGCCCCGCATTCGCCAGATCGCCGCCAACCGCGTCAACCGCCGCCAGCACAGCCATGGCATTGGAAACCCAGTGCTCGCCCGCCTGAGACAGCGTGAAGCAGAGCACCCGTCCATCGGCAAATTCCGCCGTGATCAGCGAGCCGCCATCCGATGTTGCCACCCAGTCACGGGCGCGCACATCCGCGCCTTCGCCAAGGCCAAAGCGCACGATGCGCGCGCCCTGCCGCTCGGCCGCTGCGGCCAGCTGCCCGCAAAAGGGGCTGTCATGCGGGATGATCGCCACTCCCCCCGGCTCCAGCCCTTCGAAAATCTCTGCCTTGGCGTCTGCAATCGCCTCAAGGCTGCCCAGATTTTCGATATGCGCCGGCGCGATGGTGGTGATGATCGCCACATGCGGGCGCACCATGCGGGTCAGCTCGGCAATTTCGCCGGCGTGGTTCATCCCCATTTCGAACACGCCAAAGCGCACGTCTAGCGGCATGCGCGCCAGGCTCAGCGGAACGCCGGTATGATTGTTATAGCTTTTGAGCGAGCGATGGGCACGGCCGGGTGCGAGCCGATCAAGCGCGGCATAGAGCGCTTCCTTTGTCGATGTCTTGCCTGCCGAGCCTGTCACGCCGATGATCGCTGCACTGCTGCGCAGCCGGGCGGCGCGGCCAAGCGCCACCAGGGCGGCTGCACTGTCTGCCACGCGCACATGGGGGTGTGCGACATCCTGTTCTGCGATGATGCCGGCAGCGCCCGATGCCATCGCCTGATCAACATAGAGATGCCCGTCGCTCTGCGCGCCGCGCATGGCGATGAAAAGATCGCCGGGGCAGACCTCTCGCGAATCAAAGGCCACACCATGGGCAGCGAATGCACCATAAACGGTGCCGCCGGTTGCCTGGGCAATGCTGTCTGCCGTCCACAAAGCGCCGCTCATCCTGCCAGCTCCCGCGCCACTGCAACATCATCGAAAGGCAAGAGCGTATCTCCTATCATCTGGCCGGTTTCATGTCCTTTGCCCGCCACCAGAACGACATCACCGGCCTGAGCCATCGCCATGGCGGCGGCAATGGCGTCGCGCCGGTCGGCAATCTCGGTCGCTCCGGGCGCGCCTGCGAGGATCTGTGCGCGGATGCTGGCGGGATCTTCGTGGCGCGGATTGTCATCGGTGACGATCGCATGATCGGCGAGCCGGACGGCGACCGCACCCATGGGCGCGCGCTTGCCGCTGTCGCGATCGCCTCCGGCACCAAAGACGAGGATCAATCGCCCAGGGCAATGCGGTCGCATCGCATTCAGCGCCGCTTCCAGCCCGTCCGGCGTGTGCGCATAATCGACATAGACGGGCGCACCATTGGGCAGGATCAGCGCCCGTTCCAGCCGCCCGCGGACGCCCTGCACCCGCGCCAGCGCATCCCAGATTGCAGCCGCATCGCTGCCCGTTGCCAGCGCCAGCGCAGCCGCGCACAGCACATTGTTGATCTGATAGGCACCGATCAGCGGCAGGCGGATGGCGTGGCGTTCGCCCCCTGCATGAAGCAGCACATCCTGGCCAAGCGCGGTCGGTCGCGCCGATTCAAGCCGGATATAGTCGCCCGCGGGCCCCACGCTCAGCACCTCGCGCCCGGCGGCACGCGCCCGTATGGCCGCCTTCTGCGCCCAGCCGTCGTCCGCCCGGTCGCTGCCAGCGCGTCCATGATCGGTCCAGATAATCGCGGGCGCACCTGCTGGCAGCACCTCCTCAAACAGGCGCATCTTTGCGTCGAAATAGGCATCCATCGTGCCGTGATAATCGAGATGATCGCGGCTCAGATTGGTGAAGGCAGCGGCGCTCAGCGGCACGCCATCGCTGCGAAACTGGCTTAGCCCGTGGCTCGAAGCCTCGAACGCCAGATGCGTGACGCCTTCGACCGCGAGGCCGTGAACGCTCTTCAGAAATGTCACGCTGTCCGGCGTGGTGAGGCCCGGGCGCGACTGATCATCGGCTGTCGTCACACCCAGCGTGCCAATCGAGGCGGAACGGGCACCCGTGAGCCGCCACAGCTGACGCGTCAGCTCGACCGTGGAGGTCTTGCCGTTGGTGCCGGTCACGGCCACGCACAGTTCAGGAAAGGGCGTGAAAAACCGGGCTGCAAGCTGGGAAAAACGGCGGCGCGGCTCTGCATCGGCAATGTGCAGGGCACCCGCCACTTGCGCATCGGCGGTCGCAACCACCGCGATCGCACCTGCCGCCACGGCATCGGCAATGAAATCCTCGCCATTGAAGCGCGCACCGCGAAACGCGCCGAAAATGGCCCCCGGCGCAACCTTGCGATGATCGATTTCGAACGAGGTGATGATGCGCCCGGCAACGTCTGCCGAGCAGCCCTCGATCAGGTCCCCAAGCCGTGTCATCGTTCGCCGGGCGCCTTCCACAACAGTGGGCGCAGCGCGCTGACATCGACATCGCGCCGCTCGTCGGGGATCACGCCCAGCATCGGACCAATGCGGCTGACCAGATTCTTGACGACCGGGGCCGCTGTCCAGGCCGCGGTGCGCTGGCCCGATGCATAGGCCGTGCCCTTCGGCTCATCGATCATGGTCACGATCACATAGCGGGGATTGTCCATCGGGAATGCAGCGGCAAATGTGGCGACCACCGAATGCTCCGCATAGCCGCCGCCGCTCGGCTTTTCGGCCGATCCCGTCTTGCCGCCGACGCGAAACCCCTTGGCATCCGCCGTGCGGCCGGTGCCATCGGTCACGATCATGCGGAGCAGCTGGCGTATCTGTGCGCTCGTCGCCTCCTTGAACACGCGCCGCCCCGCCGGCGCCTCGTTCGGCCCCAGCTTGCGCAGCGTTGCCGGGCGCCAGATGCCGCCATTGACCAGTGCGGCATAGGCGCTGGCAAGGTGGAGCGGCGTCACGGCAATGCCATGGCCATAGCCCAGCGTCATGTTCGTCACCCGGCCCCAGCTCGATGGCTGGATCGGAAGGCCCCGTTCCGGCAGCTCGATCTGCGGGCGGCGGTTGAACTCCAGCTTTGCGAACAGCTCTTGCATATGCGCACGCCCCAGCTCGTCGGAAATGCGCGCGGTCACAATGTTGGAGCTGTGAACCAGCATTTCGGGCACATTGAGCCAGCGGCGGGAGGGGTGCGAATCGTTGATCTCAAATCCCGCCACGCGCAGCGGCTCGGTCGCGTCATAGCGCCGGGCCATATCGGTCACGATGCCGGCGTCAATGGCGGCGGCCACGGTCAGCGGCTTGAAGGTGGAACCAAGCTCGTAGACATTGTGCGTCATCGCATTGCGGCGCGCTGCCACATCGGCATCCGAAATCTTGTTCGGATTGAACACCGGCAGCGATGCCAGCGCAAGCACTTCGCCGGTCTGCGCATCGAGCACGATGCCGCCTGCGCCATCGGCCGCATTGCCGACCATCGCGGCATAAAGCTCACTCTCCAGCGCGGCCTGCACCCGCATGTCGATCGAAAGCGTGGCTGCCCCTGCCTCGCCTGGGCGCGAGAGATCCTTCTCAAGCGCGGCCTCCATGCCCATCACGCCCGCGCCGTCGGCATCGACAAAGCCGAGCACATGGGCGGCAAGGCTGGCCTGCGGATAGAGCCGCTCCTTTTCGCGCGGATATTCAAAGCCGATTTCGCCAAGCGCGTTCACCAGCCGCAGCTGCTCTGGCAGGGCGCGCTTGCGGATGTAGGTGGGCCGGCCTCCCGTCAGCCGGGCATAAAATTCATCAGCACTGGTATCGGGAAAGATATCGGCCAGCTGAACGGCCAGCATGCGCGGATCGTTCATCAGCTTGTCCGGCTTCACGCGGATCGAATAGCCATCGATGGTGCGCGCCAGCGGCACGCCATTGCGATCGAGAATATCGCCGCGCGCCGGGATGAACTGGCCGCCGCTGCGGGCATGAGGCGCAGTTTCAGCCACTGCAAAATAGAGCAGCCGGCCCATCAGCAGTGCAAAGGCCGCCGCCAGCAGGATCAGCAGCACCATCATGCGCTGATGCGCGATGCCGAGCGCGAGCATGCGCCCCCGGCTGATGCGCACGCGGCGAGGCTGGGCCACCAGCGTCGTCATGGCGTCGCCGCTTTCGGCGTGCCGCGTGCAGCTGCTTTTGCAGGCTCAGGCCGTCGCTGCGCGGCCACCTTTGGCGCGGATGGCTTGGCCGGGGTGGCAGCCTTGGGCTTCGGCGCTGCCGTTGCAGGCGATCCCGATGGGTTCTTTGCCGCGGGCGTCACACTTGTCTTGGCAGCGGGTTGCGGGCCATCCCGCCGCCGTTCCCGCGCGGCGGCGCGCTCAATATCGGCAAGCGTTGCGGGCGACAGAAGCTGCTCTTCCAGCATCCGGCTGCGTGCAGCGCGGCGCTCTGCCGTGCTCTGCTTCAGCGAGGCAGATGGCGGCGCGCCTTGTGGTGCCGCACGCGGCGCGGGCGCTGCCGCCTGTGCTGCGGGGACCAGCGCTGCGACAGCGCTGCGGCTCGCCACCACCATTTCGGCTTCGCGGGGCCTGGGGGCCTCGACCCGCGCCGCCAGTGCCAGCCCTTCTGGCGCTGCCGCCGCATCGGCAGAGGGGCCCTCCTCACGCGGCGTTGCTGCGGCAACGGCGGTCAACACCGGCGCGACAACCGGCAATGACCCTTGCGGGACGCGGCCTTCAAGGCTCGCCAGTTCACGCTCGCCGGCCAGATATTGCGCGGATGTGGGCGCTGCATAGCCGAAAAATTCTGCATTCCAGCGCTCGAGCTGGCGCATGCTCGCGCGCGCGCCCAGCTCTGCCTCCAGATAGCGGATATTCTCGCGCGTCTGGCGCAACTGCTGCTCGACCTGATAGACTTCGGACCGGGTCGTCGCCACCTGGAGTGACAAGGGATAGATCAGCCCGAGCATGGCCAGCAGGGCGACCAGAAATCCCAGGCTTTGCAGCTTGCGGGCCACGGTCATCATCGCGAACCTCCTCCGCTCGGCAGGGCCGCTGGCCAGGGCGCGGCATCGCTCCGCACGGCGCTGCGCAAAATGGCAGAGCGGGCACGCGGATTGGCAGCGATTTCGGCAGCATCTGCGCGAACCGGCTTTGCCACTGCGCAAAAAGTGGGCGCCGGATGTGCCTCTGCACTGCGCGGCAAATGCCGCGATCCGGCGCCCTCGCCCCCGCTTCGGCGCCTCAGAAACTGTTTGACGATGCGATCTTCAAGGCTGTGAAAGCTCACCACGGCAAGCCGGCCATGCGCACACAGCAGCGCCTCTGCCGCCGCCAGCCCCTGCTCCAGCTCCGCCAGCTCATCGTTCACGGCGATCCGCAGCGCCTGAAACACCTGGGGTGCCGGATCCTTCTTGCCAGGATGATAGCCGACAGCCCGGCGCACCAGCTGCGCCAGTGCCAGCGTGCTGGCGATCGGGCGCGCCTCGACGATGAAGCGAGCGATGCGGCGCGCCTTCGGCTCCTCTCCATAATGATAAATGGCATCGGCAATCGCCGCCTCGCTGCTGCGATCAATCCATTCGGCCGCGGTTTCACCGGCAAGGCCCATCCGCATATCCAGCGGGCCATCCGCCATGAAGGAAAAGCCGCGCTCCGGCTGATCGAGATGCATCGACGAAACGCCGATATCGAACACGATGCCGTGCACCTGCGCAACGCCTGCATCTGCCATCAGCGCCTGCATCGCGCCAAAACGCCCGGCGCAGAAATGAAACCGGCCGCCATAGCGCGCCACCAGCGCAGCGCCCGTTGCCGCCACGGTCGGATCGCGGTCTATGCCATAGACCTCGGCACCAGCCTCAAGCAGGCGGGCGCTGTATCCGCCTGCACCAAAGGTCGCGTCGATGTGGATTTCGCCAGGCTGCGGCGCAAGCGCCGTCATGACGTCATCAATCAGCACGGGAATATGGGGGGCTGATGACGGGTGCAGACTCATGCCTTTTTGCGCCCCGCGCTTTCCATGAACCAGGCGGCGACATCCTTGGTGTCGGAATAGCTGTCGTCCGCGGCCATCAATGTATCGACATCCCACAGCTCGAAATGCCGCCCGGCGCCGTAAAGAAACACATGGCCGGCGATATTTGCTGCGGCGCGCAAATGGCCAGGCAGCAGGAAACGGCCCGATTTATCGAGCGTTACATGCTCGGTGCGGCCGAATTTGCGGCGCTGCGCCTGATCGCGATCATATGGCTCGCCACGCGCTATTGCGGTTGCCTCTTCGCGGTCGATATCGGCCAGCAGCTGGGCCAGCCGTTCTTCGCCAAAGGCAATCAGGCAGCGTGCCGTTTCGTGCTTGGTGATGCACAAAGTGCGCTCCTCGCCCGGGGCCGTGGGAATGCTGTTGCGCAGGGTTGCAGGAATGGCGAGGCGGCCCTTGTCGTCCACCGCCGAAAGTGCAGGCCCGGAATATATCCCTGCGACTGCCACTGAACCGGTCCACCCCTTGCGCTGCCGGCAGAACAGACATTGCGAACAACAGCTGGATCATATGCGATCACTTATTTCTGTTGCGACAAAGCTTTTCGGCCTCCCAGATGCGGCCATAACAGGGGAATATTGGGGTGTGAAGGGGTAAAATAGGGAAAATAAGGGCATCTATCCATATTTCTGGGGATAAGTCGGCAAAAATGCACGGGCGGGCGCAGCCGCGCGGCACCAAATGGGGGCGTTGTGTCGCAATGGCAGGCGTCTTTGGCCTCAGACGCTATTGGACGCGAATGATCGTTGGCGCGTCAGTGGCGATGCGGTGAGCCGGCTGTCACATTATCGCCCGCCTGCCAGATCGGCGCGAGCATTGGCGCAGCGGTTGGGCGCCCGGCCATGCTGGCAAGCCGCGCCTCGAACAGCGCAAAAGACTGGCCGCGCCAGCCCGCGGCGTTCAGTCCATTGCGCCCCGGGCCAACCCAGGCCGGCGCATCGAGAAAATCGGCATCGTTGAACAGCAGCACCTGTCCGCCTGCGCCCCCGGCTGGCGAGAGGCTGCACTGCGCGACGGGCCCGCTGCCGGCACAGCGCGATGCCCGAGCATCGGCGGGCGGATCGGACAGCATCGCTATGCCATCACCTGTGACGGCAAGGCCCCAATGATCGAACAACGGCGTCAGCATGTGACGGAACGGCGGATTGCGCCGGTCCCCCAGCGGGAACGGCAGCGGCCATTGCAGCTGATCATCGGCAATGATCACGGCACCTGCCTTTGCAGCATGCTGATCGAGCAGCACCAGCTCTTCCGGGCTGAGGATGCGCGGCTGGATCAGCACCAGCAGCGCCCCATCGCGCAATGTTTCAGGTGCGATCTGATCAATGAGGGTGATGCGATAATGCGCAGCGAGCCGCCTGAGCGCGGGGTGCGGCTGTGCTTCGCCGCGTGCGATCTTCACAAAATCTCCGCTGTCCGCACCATAAGGCAGCGGCAGCGCCGTCATCACGGTCAGTGCCGGCTTCGATCCGGGGCGCAGCGGGGCAGTGGCGGCATAGGCCTGCGCCAGCAGCGCGTGAACGGCAACGGGCAGCGAAAAGCCGGTTATGAGGACGGCGACGGCCGCCACGGCTGCACGCATGCGGCGCTGCCGGAAAAAGCCGGCCGCATAGGCCAGCAGCTCCATCAGCGCATAGGCAACCAGCCCCAGCCCACAGGCGACCAGCATATGGCGGGCGATGAGGACGCCAAAGCTGCCGTCACCCCCGATCACGATCCCGCCGCGCACTCCCATCGCCGCCATCAGCGCGCTTGACAGCAGCATGGCAAGAATGATCAGCGCGCCGCGCCGTGCAGCGGGCCAGCGCCGCACCCAGGCATAGGCTGCGGCAATAGCCCACCAGCGGCCAAACAGGGCGAAGGCCGGGTCCAGCCGGCCGAGCGGCCATGACGACAGCGCCCACAGGCCAAGATCGAGCAGCAGAAACAGCGCGATCGCAACCACCGCCGTGCGCCATTGCGGCGTATGATCGTTACCAGCTGTTGCCATTCGCTGCACCGGGATGCCGCAACCCCGCTCAATTCGGCCGTGCGGCCCTTTGCGCCTTGGGGTCGGGCGCAAGATCGGGCACGGTTCCATCCGGGCCGACCGGCACTGGCTGGCTGGGGGGCGATGCGCTGGCCGGTCCACCCGATGATGGCAGGCCGCCAACATTAGGCGGAGCCGCAGCAGCAGCGGGCGGGGCCGCGGGAGGCGCTTTGGCAGCAGGCGCGCCGCCTGCATCGGGCTGAACCCCCAGCTCCACCAGCGGTTCGCTGCCAGCAGACGCAGCCGACGCCCCCGCCACTGCGCCATTGGCCGTCCCATCAGGCTTGTCGCCTTGCACCAGCGTGCTCGCCAGCCCCACCAGCAGCAGCACGGCAATCAGCCCGATTGCCCCGGTCTGCAGCCGCCTGATCTCATCCTGCCGGTCTGGATCCATGCTCATCCCTGCGACAGCCCCTTTGCTGCCAGCCACTCAGGATTATACACAGTGGACAAATAGCGAAAGCCGCTATCGCACAAAATCGTTGCCACCCGCGCAGGCCGGCCCAGCCGCTCGCCGAGCATGCGGCCAAGCGCCACGGCACCAGCGATGTTGATGCCGGATGAGAGGCCCAGGCAAAGCCCCTCTTCGCGCAGCACCCGGCGCATCCAATAGAGCCCCTCCTCGTCAGAGATGCGGAACTGGGTGTCGACAGGCGCACCATCAAGATTGGCGGTGATGCGGCTCTGGCCGATGCCCTCGGCAACGCTGCTGCCTTCGGCCTTCAGCTCACCGGTTGCATAATGGGCATAGAGCGCGGCCCCATGCGGATCAGTGAGCGCAATGAAGCAATCGGCATCATGACCCTTGAGCGCAAGGCCGACGCCGGCCAGCGTGCCCCCGGTGCCGACAGCGCAGGTGAAGCCATCCACGCGGCCATCCATCTGCGCCCAGATTTCCGCGCCAGTGCCATCAATGTGCGCCTTGCGATTGGCGATATTGTCAAACTGGTTGGCCCACACTGCGCCGCGCGTTTCTTCGGCGATACGGCGCGAGG
>CAZFYJ010000004.1:0-27602 GCA_964523215.1 uncultured Sphingomonadaceae bacterium
GTTGGCGGGGCGGCGCTGGTGCTGGCGCTGACCCTGCCGGTTCATGCCCACCCGGGCCGCACGCCCCACGTCCACATCCTGAAAGCGCCGATTGCCGGGGTGTATAACAATCTCTGGTATGATTACCGATCCGATGTGGAAGAAGCGGAAAACGAGCTGCGCAAGGATCTGCGCCGCGCCAAGACCGCGCAGGACACGCGCGAAGCCTGGGCCGAATATCATCGCGAACTGCGCGATGCGCGCAAGGATTATGCCAAGGAAATGCGCGAAAAAGGCTATGATGTGCCGCGCGGCCTGGTCATCGTCGGCGGGTGATGGCGGGGGTCACCGGGCCCTGATCATGCTGATGGTGGCCCCCGGTGCGATGCGCTCCATCTCCGTCTTGAGATGGATCAGGCGGACGCCCTTTTGCGCCAGTGCCGCCTCAAGCGCGGGGCGGAAGCCGGCTGTGCTCTCCACCGTCGCCGCCCACGCCCCATAAGCGCGGGCAAGGGCCGCAAAATCCGGATTGCGCAGCTGCGTGCCGGAAATCCGGGCGGGATAATCGCGCTCCTGATGCATGCGAATGGTGCCATAGCCGCCATTGTCGATCACCAGCACCAGCATATCGCAGCCATATTGCACCGCGGTTGCCAGTTCCTGCCCGTTCATCAGGAAATCGCCATCGCCGGCAAGCGCGATCACCTGCCGCCCGGGGCAGCGCAGGCTGGCGGCAACCGCAGCCGGCACGCCATAGCCCATGGCCCCCGCGGTCGGAGCCAGCTGCGTGCCATAGCCTGCATAATGCCAATAACGGTGCCACCAGCCCGAAAAATTGCCCGCGCCATTGCAGATGATGCTGTCGGCAGCGCACAATTCGCGCATCGTGCCGACGCACTGGGCCAGATCAAGCGGCGTATCGAAGGGCTGCGGGGTGGACCATTGCTGCCATTCGGCATGCGCCTGCGCGCCTGCATCAAAGGGCAGGATATCATCGTCCCACAGGGCCGCCATCTCGGCAAATTCGTGCGGATAGGCGCATATCGGCAAATCAGCCCGGTAAACCCGGTTCAGCTCGGCGGGATCGGGATGAACATGGATCAGCAGCTGATCGGGATGATCCGGCGTGATCAGCGTATAGCCATCGGTGGTCGCCTCGCCCAGCCGGGCACCGACAACAAGCACGAGATCGGCGGCTCGGATCCGCTCCGCCAGCTTGGGATTGGGGCCATAGCCAAGATTGCCGGCATAGACCGGGCAATCATTGGCAATCGCATCCTGCCGACGGAAGGCGACCGCAACGGGCAGGCCGATGCGCGTTGCAAATTCGGCAAAATGATGCGCCGCCCCGGCACACCAGCCCGCCCCGCCAATGATGGCGACGGGCGCTGCTGCATCCTTCAGCATATCCATCATCACCGCCATCGCCGCGGCATCGGGATCCTGCTCCGGCGGCTTGACCAGCGGGCGATCACGCACTGCCACCACATCGCGCAGCATGTCTTCCGGCAGGGCCAGCACAACCGGTCCGGGCCGCCCCGATAGCGCCGTGGCATAGGCTCGCGCCACATATTCGGGAATGCGCGCTGCATCGTCGATGCGTGCGGCCCATTTGGCGAGCGGGCCAAACATGGCGGCAAAATCCACTTCCTGAAAGCCTTCGCGATCCCGATCGCCGCGGGCGAGATCGCCAACGAACAGGATCATCGGCTGCGAATCCTGCATCGCCACATGCACCCCGATGCTGGCATTGGTGGCACCCGGCCCACGTGTGACAAAGGCAATGCCTGGCCGTCCGCTCAGGCTGCCATCGGCACAGGCCATGAAGGCCACCCCGCCTTCCTGGCGGCACACCACGGTTTCGATATCGGGTGCATCATGCAGCGCATCGAGCACCGCAAGAAAGCT
Organism: uncultured Sphingomonadaceae bacterium; assembly: GCA_964523215.1. Taxonomy (GTDB): domain Bacteria; phylum Pseudomonadota; class Alphaproteobacteria; order Sphingomonadales; family Sphingomonadaceae; genus CAZFYJ01. The sequence continues at coordinate 1,888 of CAZFYJ010000004.1, forward strand.
CTCTCCCGGCACAGTGAACAGGCGGGTGCAGCCCTGGATGCGCAGCTGATCGACGAGAATGCGCCCCCCCGTGCGCGGGATCAGCGCGGCTTGAGGATCTGCGGCGGCATCTGCCGCGGGGGCGGAAATTGGGGCGGGTGCCGCATTGGGGGCGGCGGAATGGCTCGGCTGGTTCATGCCCTTGCCTATAAGCGAAGGCGCGTGGCGCGTCTATCCGACCCAGCGCACAAAGCCGGGCACGCGGCGCAGCACCCGCCAGGCCAGCGACTTGCCATGGGCAAAGCCCGGCCAGCGCGGCGGCGATTGCGGGTTCATCCCCAATTTGCGCAGCGCCCGGTTCATCATCCGCGCCTCGGCCTCGCGATAGCTCCACTGCGAACGCCAGGTGATCGAGAGCGAAATTGACGGAACCGGCCCGACGCGCACAAAATGCGGAGCCATTACCGGCACATAAAGCGCATGGCCCGGCGCCATCGCAACCGGCTGTGCCGCTGCCTCGATGCCATCGGCCCAGGGGAGATTGCGGCTGCCGCCGGCATGATATCGCTCATGCTCGCGGCCATGCGCAATCGCATCCATGCCTGCGGGGAAAATGGTGAACAGCTTGTCGCCCGTGATCTGGAGCAGGATATTATGCTCGGGATCGAAGTGAAAGGGCGTGACCGCACCGGGCGATGAAATGAAGATGAAGCCCTGCAATGTCAGCATGGGCCCCGTCTTTGCCTCAATGTCCGGGCGCAGCTCTTCCAGCAGACCGTGCAGCAGCGCGCGATATTGCGGATCCTGCTCGATATTCTTGAGCACGCACCAGCTATGATTATCGGCTATGGTGCGGATGGTATCGGCAATCGAAAGGCCGTTTGCCGTCACGGCGTCAGGCTGGACGGCAACCGGCAGATCGGCAAGATTATATTCGACCTGCCCGGCCCCCAGCCGTGCGCCCAGATCAGCCAGACTGTCGAGCGCAAGCAGCGGATGGGCATCAAGCCCATGGTCCAGCCGCACGCTCGCCTCGGGATAGGCGGCGGCAAAGCGCGCCCGTGTCGCTGCGCCGAAAATCGCGGGCTGCATCGCAGCGCTGTTCAAGGGCTTGTTCATGGCACAGACTCCGTTCTGGCGGGCTGGGGGCCAGGCACGGCCGCGGGCCTGGAGGGGCGGCGCAAGGCGTGCCAGCCGCTTTCTACGGCGCGCACCGCAAGGAACAGGCAGCGGCGCGCAAGGGCATGCGGCCCGAACCGGCCTCCCGGCGGGCGGGCGCGCAACGGCATGGTGACACGCACGATGGTGCGCCGTTCGCGCCACAGGCTGTCGATCATCGGATGGCCGGGCGCTGCACAGCTGTCGATCAGGGCGAGGTCGCCCGCGGCAATCAGTGCCAGATTGTCCCGCTGGATGAGGACGCCGGGCGAAAAGCGGGCAAGATCCTCGCAATAGGCCGTCTTGAACGAAAATCCGTGCGGCGGGCAAAGAAAATGGACGAGCATCGCAATTGGGTGGCCATCGAGCGTGATGGCGCGCAGATCGGCCCGGCCGTGCGCATGCGCGGCTCCGATCACGCGACGGAAAAAGGCCGCCTTTGCGGCATCGTGCGCCAGCGCAGAGCCGCCTTCGCCCTTCCAGCCAGCCGCCTCCAGCGCCAGGAACGCATCGCACCAATCGGCAATGCCCTGCCCGGGTGCCAGGCCATGGAGATGCGCCACGGTGCCCAGATCAGCCAGCCGCGCCTCCTGGCGTCGCAATTCCTTGCGCTTCTTGCCGCGCACCGCCGCTTCCCAATAGCTGGCGGGGCTGTGGCCGGCGGGGTGAAGTGCGGCCCGCGCCTCGCTGAGCACAATCGGCAGCGGCCGCCGCTGCGCTGCGCAGGCCTGCCTCAGCCCGGCGAAGACCGGGCCATCGGCGGCGAGGCCGCTCAGATGCACGAGGCCCCTGGCAAAGCGCGCGGCATCGATCGCCGCCAAGGCTGCGGCCCAGAATGCGGCCTCATCCCCTGCGCGCACCAGCGGCGTGCCAAGGAAGGCATTGGCATGCAGCCAGTTTTCGACATGCACCAGCGGCAGCCGCCCATAATGCCGGCGCAGGCACAGCGGCAGAATGCCGATCAGCGGCGCGTCAGCCGCCGTGCCCGCGTGCACGGCGAGCAGGTGCACATCCCCGGGGGCCGCCAGCAGCGCCAGGCCGGCAGCCACAAACCAGCGCTCGGCATAGGGATTGGGCGTGGCCGCCTGCGCCGCCAGCGCATCCCACGCGCGGGCCAGCGGATCGGCTGCACTGGCGCGCACCGCCCAGCCATGGCCATCATGCCAGCGCACATCGATCGGCTGCGCACCCGGACGCGCCAGCAGCGGCACAGCGGCAGCATGCGGCGCGTCAGGCGCGGCGGCGGAGGCTGCGGCAAAAGGCTGCGCCCCTGCGGGCGCAGTGCGCTGCACGGCAGCTGTGCGGCAATCGGCCCGGCGGCTGGCCATAGGCAGTCTGATCCCCTGCGGACGAACACCCCGTGCATAGCAGCGCAGGGTAAAGAAAAGGTGGGCAGAGCGACCATGCCCTGCCCACCTTCAGTGTCCTTTTGGGGCCGCCGATCCAGTCGGCCATTCGGCCGCCCGCGCCGTCATCCATCGGGCTGCGGGCAGCCGCCCGCCGGTGGCGGCTATTTCGATGCCTGCTTGGGCAGCAGATTATCGATCTGCACCACCGGAACCGGCTTGTCCGGATCGCTCGCAATATAGGCCGGGTTGAACCGCTCTGCCCAGGCCGCTGCCTCTTCCAGCCACTGGATGTGCACATCCTCATAGGGCAGGTTGTGCGTGCCCTTGGGCTGTTCGATGTAGCGGAAATCCACGCCTTCCTTTTTGCCGGCCCCCTTGAGGCGCGACACCAGCGTGCGCGATTGCTCGATCGGGATGCGCGCATCGCGCAGGCCCGCCACGATCAGGATCGGCGACCATTTGCCGCCCGGATTGCGGGCCGAGGAAATGCCGATCAGATCGTCCGACGTCGCTTGGAAATTGGCACCAAAATCGCCAAACACGCGTGTATCAAAGGCTTTCATCATGGGAAAATCATAGACGCCAGCCCCGGCAATCGCGCATCTCCACTTGTCGCCATCGCGCTGCGCGCCGCGTGCCGTTGCATAGCCGCCATAGGACCAGCCCATGATGCACGCGCGGTTGGGATCGATCAGCCCGGTCTTGCCAAACCAGGTGACCGCGTCGTTCAGATCGTCCTGCATCCTCATGCCATAGCCATTGGGCTTGCGACCTTCCTTCACGAATTCGCGCCCATAGCCGCCCGAACCGCGATAATTGGGCTGGATCACGACATAGCCCAGCTCTGCCATGGCCTGATGCCACGGGAAAAAGCCGAATTCCTCCACATCGCGTACGCCGAAGGGGCCGCCATGCGGCATCACGATGACGGGCAGATTCTTGCGATGCGGGCGGTGGCGCGGATAGGTCATCACGGCCTCGATCTCCATGCCGTCCGACGCCTTGTAACGGATCGATTCCATCGGGTTCAGCTCGGCATCCTTGAAGATCGGATGATACCAGCCGAGCAGGCTCATCTTGCCGCTTTCGGTATCATAGAAATAATAGCCGCCCGGCTTGCTGGGTGAACGCACCCAGATCAGCAGCTTGCTATCGCCCATATTGGTGGAGACGATTTCGGCATTGGCCTGGCCAAATTCCTCATCGAGGAATTTCTGCACGGTCGCCAGCTTGGGATCGAACCATCTGATGCGGTCCTTGTTGGTGGTGAAGCGCACGCCAAGCTTGTCATTGCCAGCTTCGTTGGGAATGATGTCGCCCACATCATAGCCGCGCACCTGATAGACCGGCCCGCCAATGATTTCCTGGGTCTTCACATTGATCTTGTAAACCCGGCGCAGATTGTCCTTGTTGCTGGTGGCATAGGCCATGTCCGGCTCGTCAAGGAACACTTCGGGCACGATCAGGTTGGAGTTGGTAAAGGTCGTGTCGGCCGCATTGGATACGGTCCGCATCACATCCTTTTCGCTCGAACGGTACATCAGCCGTTCCTTGCCATCATCGCTGCTGCCATATGCGGCGCGGATCACGCCCTTGCCATCGGCGATCCAGCTGCTGACCACCGGATTGGGGCGCATCACGATGTTGAACTTGCCCGTGCGCACGTCGACCGAAATCGCCTCCGGCCCTGAAGAAAAGCTGCCGTTGCGATAGGTGTCGCGCTGCACCAGAATGCGCTCTGCCTTGTGATCGATGTGCAGAATATTGGCACCATTGCCAGCCGTATCTTCCCAGGCGAGCGGCGTCAGCTTCCTCGTTTCAAGATCATAGGCGACAAGGCGCAACAGATCGAGCCGCTGGCCGAACAATATTTCGCGTGACGCAAGCGTGATGACGACAGTGCGATCGCCGACCCAGCGCCAGCCGGCCATCGTGCGGTCACCGGCCTCGCGATATTCCTCGGCCGCTGCAATCCAGGTGGGGGCGCTGCCCGGCTTGTTCACATCGACAATGCCCAGATTGTCCACGCCGTTGCGGCTCATCATCACGACAATCTTGGTGCCATCGGGCGACAATGCCGGTGAACGCATGAAAGGGCGCTTGCCAAAGGCGGCAATCGGCATCCGGCCCAGCCGCCCCTCCACCACGATCTGCGGATCGACAGCTCTGGCCTGTCCGCCCGGCGCGGTCGCGCTGCCCGTGCTGCCGCCTGCTCCACTGCCAGCGTCGCCGGCAGGTGCCTCGCTTGCGGGCGCATCCCCCGTTTTCGCATGGGTGCCCATCGGCACCAGTGCCAGGCTTGCGACCGCAATCATCAACGCAAATTTCGTCTTCATCTCGTCCTCGCCCATGCTTGCGCGACGCGCCCTCCCAGGCACGCGCGCCATATGATCTTCCCTTTAATCCAAAAGGCCCAGCCCGGATGAATAGCATTGTGGCCCGGCCGCGCAAGCGGCAAGCGCGCACAGCCGGGGCCATTGGCGCGCTGGCGCCGCAAAATGAAATACCCCTGCCCGGCAGGCTCGCCGGACAGGGGCTAAAGTACAAAAATGGCGACACAGCTGTAATTAAGTTGCAGCAACCGCGCCGCCATTCGTGGTCACCGGCGTCTGGCGCGATGTCCGATCAGGTGGAATCGCCTGATTGTCGAGACATCGCGGTCCACACACAGCTTAGAGGGGCCGATCTGACTCGGTCAGATCGGAACACCGTTCTACCCCGCGCCGTGGGCCAAGGCCGCCAACAGCAGCAACGCCACAATGTTGGTGATCTTGATCATCGGATTGACCGCCGGGCCGGCAGTGTCCTTGTAGGGATCGCCAACCGTATCGCCCGTGACGGCCGCCTTGTGGGCCTCGCTGCCCTTGCCGCCGTGGTTGCCGTCTTCGATATATTTCTTGGCATTGTCCCACGCGCCGCCGCCCGAGGTCATCGAGAGCGCGACGAACAGCCCGCCCACGATCACGCCCAGCAGGAGCGCGCCCAGCGCCTCATAGGCCGCAACATCGCCCGCCACCCAGCGGATGAGGAAGAACACCACGATCGGCGCGAGCACCGGCAGCAGCGAGGGGATGATCATTTCCTTGATCGCCGCCTTGGTGACAAGATCGACCGTGCGCGCATAGTTGGGCTTTGACGTGTAGTTCATGATGCCGGGATCGTTCTTGAACTGATCGCGCACATCGGTCACCACTTCGCCCGCAGCACGGCCGACTGCCGTCATGCCCATGGCACCGAACAGATAGGGAAGCAGCGCCCCCAGCAACAGCCCGACGATGACATAAGGCGAGGACAGCGAGAAGGTGAGCGGCTCTGTCAGCCCCAGCTTTTCCGAATAGGCTTCGATATCCGCCGTATAGGCGCCGAACAGCACCAGCGCTGCGAGCCCGGCCGAACCGATGGCATAGCCCTTGGTCACGGCCTTGGTGGTGTTGCCGACCGCATCGAGCGCGTCCGTTTTTTCACGCACGCTGTCATCCAGCCCGGCCATTTCGGCAATGCCGCCGGCATTGTCCGTCACCGGGCCATAGGCATCGAGCGCCACAACCATGCCAGCGAGCGCCAGCATGGCCGTTGCCGCAAAGGCAATGCCGATCAGGCCCGCCAGCTGATAGGCAATGATGATGCCCGCGCAGATCACGATGGTGGGCAGCGCGGTTGCCTCCAGGCTGATGGCGAGGCCCTGGATCACATTGGTGCCGTGGCCCGTTTCCGAAGCCTTGGCAATCGAGCGCACCGGGCGATAGCCGGTGCCGGTATAATATTCGGTGATCCAGATGATGAGGCCGGTGATGACGAGGCCGAGCAGCGAGCACCAGAAGATCGCCCAGCCGCTATAGCCTGCAAAACCATTGGCCACATCGGCACCGATCACCTTGTCCAGCCCGCCGAACACATAGTGGATTGCCCCTGCAATGAAGCCCACAGAGAGCAGCGCCGTCACCAGAAAGCCCTTGTACATTGCGCCCATGATGTTGGTGCCGCCGCCAAGGCGCACGAAATAGGTGCCGATGATCGAGGTGATGATGCACACCCCGCCGATGAGCAGCGGCAGCGACATGAACGGCAGCAGCATATCGCCGGCCGAGGTGACAAGCAGCGCGATCAGCACCATCGTCGCCCCCACGGTCACCACATAGGTTTCGAACAAGTCGGCTGCCATGCCGGCGCAATCGCCCACATTGTCGCCCACATTATCGGCAATCACGGCCGGATTGCGGGGATCATCCTCCGGGATCCCGGCCTCGACCTTGCCGACCAGGTCCGCGCCCACATCGGCCGCCTTGGTGAAGATACCGCCACCCAGACGCGCAAAGATCGAAATCAGCGACGCGCCAAAGGCCAGCGCCACCAGCGCATCGATCACGGCTCGGCTGCTGGCCAGCGCACCCTGCACTTCGGTGAGCACGAAAAAGAAACCGGCAATGGCCAGCAGGGCGAGGCCCGCCACCAGCAGACCCGTGACCGCACCGGCATTGAATGCCAGCGTCAGGCCGTTCTGCAGGCCGACCTGCGCCGCCGCTGCCGTGCGCACATTGGCGCGCACCGAAATGTTCATTCCGATATAGCCCGCAACGCCCGAAAGCACGGCCCCCAGCGTGAAGCCGATGGCAGACGGCACGCCGAGCAGCACGCCGACGAGCACCGCCACGACCACCCCGACAATCGCGATGGTGCGATATTGGCGGCCAAGATAGGCCTGTGCGCCTTCCTGGATGGCGGCAGCGATTTCCTGCATTTTTTCGTTGCCGGCAGGCGATTTGAGCACCTGCTGGCTGGTGAAGATGCCATAGAGCACGGCAAGCACGCCGCAGGCTATGGCCAACATCGTAATGGACATCTGGGTCTCCCTTATCCCCGGATCGATCGATTGGCCCCCACCGGCCGCCCCCACCCGGCGGCACATGCATGGATGTGGCCGGGCAGCACTGCCCCTGGGAATTGGCTGCGCCTATGGCCGAGCGCGCCCGATCATGCAAGCTTCTTGCGTGCGCGGCGGATCAGGCAGCCGCATGCTCCCACCCCAGCCGTTCGGGCAGGGGCAGGGGCTCGCCCAGATGCAGCAGATGAAGGCCGCTGCCGCGCGCGGCATGGCCTATGCGCCGTGCAGGCAAGGGCAGCACTGTCGATGGCGGGGCGGCAAAGAGGAGGGCATAATCATCGCCCGCGACGATCGCCGCCAGCGGATCCCCCGCCACGGGCACCTGATCGAGCAGCAGGGTGATGGCAAGGCCGCTGGCCGCCGCCATGCGCTGCGCATCGATCAAGAGGCCATCCGAGACATCCATCATGGCATGGACAAAGGGGGCCAGCCGCACCCCTTCTGCCAGCAGGGGCACAGGCCGCTGATGCGCCCGGATGGCGGCGGCCGCGCCCGGCGCATCGAGACCGAGAGCCGCTGCCGGGGTGCCGGTGAGCAGCTGCAGGCCCTGGCCAGCGAGCCCGATTGCGCCGATCACATAAAGCGCATCGCCAGGCTGCACCCCGCCGCGCCGCGGGGCCACCCGCGCCTGGCCGATCACGGTTGCACCAAGCGCACGGGCGCTGGCCCCTGCCGGCATCGAGCCCGGGCCCGCATCTGGCCGCGGGGCCGATCGGGGCGGGGCAACCGTATCCCCGCCCAACAGCGGCAGCGAAAAATGCGCCAGCGCGTCGCCAAGCCCGGTGAGAAAGCGTTCATTCCAGCCCGCATCGGCCGCCAGCATATAGCCCAGCACCATGCCCACCGGGGTTGCGCCCTTCGCCGCAAGATCGGAAAGATTGCTCGCCACCAGCTTCCACGCAACATCGGCAGGATCGGCATCGCGCAGCCAGTGCACTCCTTCGACCATCATATCGTGGCTGATCACCAGATGATGGCGCGACGGGCCGAGCGCAGCCACCGAAAAGACCGCCGCATCATCGGCAAGGCCCCGCGCGGCCGGATGCGTGGCGAGACGGCGCAGGCCCGCGAGGAACGCTGTTTCGCTGTGCATGTCATCGGCCATGCCCGCCAATCTATTGACAGAGCAGGGCTTTGACCATTGAATGCGCCAATGCCGGACCTTCGCTTTATCGCACGCCTGCTGTGCCCTGCCGTATTTGCAACAATGATGGGCACGATTGCGCCATATTTTGCCCCAGCCGCTGCTCACGCCGCGAGCGCCGCACAAGCGACACAGGTGCCCGCGGCACAGCGCGCCGCAGCGCCCGGCGTCACCGGCCAGCTGGTGACGATCGAGGCTGTCCCTTCGACCTTCGTTGCACCGCGCGCAGTCTCCATCTGGGTGCCACCCGGCTATGATCGCGAACGCAATGCCAAGCGCCGCTATCCCGTTGTCTACATGCAGGACGGGCAGAATCTCTTTTCCCCCGGCAGCGCCTTTGGCGGCCAGGAATGGGGCGTGGACGAGGCCATGGTGCGGCTGATCGGCAGCGGCCAGGTGCGGCCCGCGATCATCGTGGGGGTGCACAACAGCGCACAGCGCTATCAGGATTATATGCCGCAAAAATGGTTTGCCGCGATGTCGGAGAGTTTTCGCGGGCGCATCGTGCGCAGCCAGAATGGCTATCCCGCCAGCGACAATTATCTGCGCTTTCTGGTGGAAGAGCTTAAGCCATTGATAGACAAGCGTTTTCGCACGCTCCCTGGCAAAGCAGACACCGCGATCATGGGCTCTTCCATGGGCGGGCTGATTTCCATCTATGCGCTGGGCGAATATCCGCAGATTTTCGGCCAGGCCGCGGCGCTTTCGGTCCACTGGCCGATGCTGGGTGCCGGGGCAGCGGGCGAGGGGCGCGATCTCGCCACCATCTATGATGTCGAGGATGTGGCGCTCTCGCTCGGGCGCTGGATGAAAACGACGCGGCTGAAGCCCAAAAGCGGCAACCGGCTCTATATCGATCAGGGCACCGAAACGCTCGATGCGCTCTACGCCCCCTATCGCAGCGCGGTGGAAGCGCGGCTGGCAAAGGACGGCTGGAAGCCGCCCGTGCTGCTGTCACGGGTCTATCCCGGTGCCGGGCATGATGAGGCATCGTGGCGCGAGCGGATCGAAGTGCCGCTGGCCTTCCTGCTCGGCCCGCCCAAAGCCTGATCGCCGCGCCGCCCTTCAATCGCTGTAGATGAAGCTTTTGCCGCGTTGCGCCGGATTGGCAGCCGCATTGGCGGCGCGGCCGGCCGGATCGCTGCCTGATTGCGCGATGGGTGGAAGCGGTGACTGGACCGGGGGAGGCGGAAGCGGGGGCGCTGGCGTGCCACGCTCTGCCACCACCGTGCCGAGCCGCACGCTGCGCGCCTGCGCACCCAGCTGCAGCGCCCGGCCCAGATCGGGCTTGAGGCGGGCAATCTGCGCAGCCGTCGCGGCCACGCGCAGCTGATAGCGGCCATAAGGCACGCTTTCGAACAGGAAGGCCCCGTCAAAATCACTGGTCGCCGTGGCGCGCACCTGGCCCTGCGCGTCGACAAGTTCGAGCGTAACGCCAGCCAGCGCGCGGCCATTGGCGCTTTCCAGCATGCCCTCCACCTCGCCTGCGGGCACCAGCGGCAGCGCCACCGTGGTCACGATGCCGGGCCGCGGCGTGACGACCACGCCCGGGCTGCCCGGCTGCAGCAGCGGATCGGTGAGCGAGCCGAGATCGATGCCGACCAGCAGGCGGCGGTGCGGCATCAGCCCATCGACCAGCGCCTGCCCGTCCTTGCCAGTGGGATCGTCCGCCAGGCGCGTGCCAGCGGCCACCATCACCCCCGGCTCTGCGGGTTCATCGGGCTGCCAGACGCCATCGGCATTGGTATCGCGCCACACCCGGGCGAGCAGCTGGCCCTGGCTTGCCAGCTTTTCGCCAGTGATGCGCAGGCCGCCGCGGCGCGGATCGCGCCCCAGGCTGAACGCCAGGCTGAGCCCCGCGCCATAAGAGCCATCGCTGGCCACCTCGCCCGTCGCGGCGAGCGAAAAGGCCTTGAAATGCCGCGCATAGGAAAGGCCGGCACGGGCGCGCCGGGCATCGCCTTCATAGCCGATCTCGGCGCGCCATTCGCCGCGTTCGCCCGCAGCCCGCTCTCCCACCAGGGTGAAGCGATCGCTGTCGCTGCGCCCGGCCAGCGCCACCTGCGCCTCGCCACGCAGCCGCCAGCGGCCCAGCCGCATATTGCCAAGCAGGCTTAGCACCGCAGCATCCTGAGCCGCACCGGCAAAGCCCCGCGGCGCGCGTTGATGACGCCAATCCAACGACGCCGTCAGCGAAAGATTGCGAAATGCGGTGGACATGCGCGCGCCCATTTCCAGCGCATCACTGCCCGATTGGCGCGTGATGTAGCGAGTTTCCAGCCGCACTGGCAAAAGGGCACTGCCCAGCTTGACCGCGTGATCGAGCGACAGGCTGTGCAGCCCGGTGACGCCCAGATCAATGCGATCGCTGCGATAGCCGCCCCAGGCGCGGATGCTTTCGGCGCGCCACGACGCCCGGCCGAGATCGCCGAGCAGCTGTGCCCGGAGCGCGCGGCCGCCCGATCCGCGCACTGGCGGGCCAATGGCGCCCGGCGGGCCCGTGGCAGAGCGATCGCGGCCAGCAAGGCCGAGGCCCTGCGCGCCCGAAAATTCAAACAGCACCGATCCCGCCGCCTGGCGCAGCGCCACTTCCGCATAGGTGCGGCGGATCCCGTCGAGCCGCAGGCTGTGCACCATCCCGGCAACCGATGTGCGCGGGCCGATGCCGCGTTCGGCGCCGAAACTGCCGCGCCAGCCGAGGCCCGGCGGGCGGGCAAAATCACGAATGCTGATCAGATCGCGCCCATCATCGAGCAGCCCGGCCCAATACCATGTCTTGCCGGGGGGCAGCGCCTCCACCCCGACGGGCACGACACGGCTTTCGCGGCGGATCTGTCCTTGCGGGCCATACAGCACGATTTCGAAGCGGTTATTGCCATAAAGCAGCGGCACATCGGCAAATTCATAGCGGCCATCGGCGCCCGCGCTGGCAAAGGCGAGCAGCTGGCCATTTCGATAAAGCTCGGCATCCCAGCCATTGGGGAGATCGCCGCGAAAGCTGGTGCGATCGAAGCTGTCCGGCTGTTCGAGCGGGCGGTTGGTGATCATTGCGCCGCGTCCTTGCGTGGGCGCTGCGACAAGCGGGGTGGAAAATCCGCTGACATCGCCCGCCGCCACCATCGTTGCGCCCAAAGGCCCCAGCAGGCCGCCCTTGGGATCGGCGCGATAGGCCCGCATCCGCAACGTTGCCGGCACGCCCGCATCATCGGAGGCCAGCCGCGCATCGAGCGATGCCATTGCCAGCTCGCCCGCGGCATAGATCTCGAACCGCGCATGCCGCTCCGATCCGCGCGCGGCATCACGGGTGGCGCTTGCATTGGCGACAATATCCACCGATGGCGTGGTCCAGGCCGAATAGGGCTGAATGCTGCCGGTGAGGCTATCGAGATCGAAGCGGCGCTGCGGCTTGATCGATGCCGCGCGGGCGCGCCGCTCTGCCTGCACCTCGAACGGCAGCTTTTCGCTGCTTTCCACCAGCAGCACCGCATTGCCGAGATCGGGTTTGAGCGTGACCCCCAGCCAGGTGCCCAGCGTCGGCACATCGATGCACCAGCCTTCGGGCGTATCGCGGATCATGACCGGCGAGAGGGCCATGGTGCGCCCGGCATAGTCGGCGCGCCCGGCATCGCGATCGATCACCAGCGTCTGCCGCTCGTCAAACACCCAGCCAGTTGCGCGGCGCGACTTTTTATCAAGCTGGACCGGAAGATCGAGCGCAAGGATCATGTCTGCCAGATCGACGCACAGGCCACGGTCGGTTTGATAGCCGCGCACGCCCTGGCCGAGCTGATAGCGGCCCGATCGCAGATCGAGCAGCCAGCTGTCGTCAGGATTGGGCTGCCAGCCGCTGCTGCTGCCTTGCCCGGCCCCATTGGCAGACGGCCCGGCAGCTGGGCCGCCGGATGGGGCAGCCGAAACGGCAGCGGGGGCGAGGCCAAAAAGCCCGCCCCCCAGCAGTGCCGCCATCGCCAAGGCGACGCCGCGACGTCGCATCAGGGGCCATATGATGTGTCGAAGCATCAGCTAAGCCATTGACTATGCTGATATTTACTGGATTACGCCTCGCACTTCGGCAAGCATCGCCCCGCCCTGATCCCGATCCTCAATATATTGGACGACCACCGGGCCTTTGAGCGCGGCGGCAGCCTCTGGCGGAATGGCGAGCATCAGGCTGCGCTGGCTGATTTCGGGATAGACGGCTATGCCGCGCACGGCGATCAGCGGCTCGGCGGCACCGGGCTTGCTCACGCGCAGCTCACCATAGACGGAGCGATCACCGTTGCGGGCGATATCGACCTTGAACAGTGCCTGCCCGCCCTCATTCTCGATGCGCGGATTGGCAAGCGCGGCTGTTGCCTGCAATGTTCCCTGGCGCACGATCACCGGAATGGTCACGCCATAGATCGGCGTGATCGCAATCGAGACCCCGCTTGGCGGCGGCGCATCGGGATCGACAAGCGGCGCGGCCGCCGGGATGGCGCGAAACAGCATGTGGACGCGATATTCGCCATCGGCCAGCCCTTCGGGCTTGCGCAGTCCGAGGCGGATCGTCTGCGGCTGATTCGGCGGCAGCACCACCCGTTTCGGGCTGTAGCTGATCATGTCGAGCGCCGCCTGCTCGGCCACGCTCAGCGCATCGGATGCAATTTCCTCCAGCGATCCATCTGCCTTCATCCGCTTGATTTCAAGGGAAATGCGATAGGTGGCCGGCTCCGCCCCGATATTGTTGAGCACCAGCTCTGCGCTGCGCCCGGCATCGAGGACGATGCGGGTCGGCGCGACCAGCAAATCGCCGGCTGCCCGTGCCGGGGCGGCCGACAGAAACAGGCCCATGCCTGCCATGATCGGCAGCAGCGCCCCCAGCCTCACGCGTTGAAATGCACATCTCATGATCATGCCCCACCTTTTTGCGCTCATCCACATGCGCCCATCCACATGCGCCCGGCCAGGTTCACGATGCGCAGGCGCGTGGGCGCGGTCCCACGCTGCACTTGTCGCAAAAGAGGGTTGATTTTCCGCTAACCATGCGTGGATTTGCGCGGTGACTGCACCGGGCCGCCCATGCCAGCTGCGGATGAACGCCGATTTTGCAGCGTCTGCGCCCGCGTCCGGCTCGCCCAAATTGATCAGAGCCTGCGCACGCACGAAAAAAAGGCCGCCGGGGCGTTGCTTCCCCGACGGCTGCTGAAGGTTATTCCGCCCGGCGGCGCGAACATTTCTGGCCCTGCGCCGCTGCCCTTGCGCCGCCAGCGGCAGCGCAACGGCCACCGGACAGGGAATTACTGATAGTTGACGGTGACGTTGAACGTGCCCGAATAGGCGCCGTCTGCCTGGTTCGCACCCACGGTCAGCGTGCCGCCGACAGTGAAGTTTGCGCCCGTCGCGCCCAGCGTGGCGGTGGCCGCGCTCGGCGTCAGCGTGGCGGTCATCGTACCGCCCGAGCCATTGGTCAGCGAAACGCTGGCGGCGCTCGCAATCGTCACCACCTGGCCGGAGGTGCCGGTCACGTTGAAGCCGGCCGCCGTGGTCGTGCCCGAGCAGGTCAGGCCGACGCCACAAGTGCGCGCGCCGGTGCTGCTGATGACCACGGTCGACGATGCCGCGCCGGTCACGATCGTGCCGAACTGCAGATCGGACGTGTTGGTGACGGTCACCTGCTGAAGAATGTTGGCGCGTGCCGTCGCGGTTGCGTTGGCGGCATGGGCCGTGCCCGACATGAAAGCCGTTGCACCGGCGGCAAGCACGATTGCCGATTTCAGAAATTTGGTAGCCATGATGATCTGGTCCCCTGTTGCATGTTGCATGACAAGCCACAGCAACCCACCGCTGCGGCCCTCACCGTGCCGGACTAGCAGGCGATGTGCATCCAATTCGCAACCAGAAGTGGTTAACAGGCGATCAATCCCTGTAACGTGCTTGGCCGGCCAGGAACCATGACGCAGCGGCAAACCACGCCGCCGGGCCAGCGTTGCAAGCCTTTGAAAAACCGTATTTTACAGCTCAGATTTTCTCGCCGCTCAGCCGCTGGCACAGCCAATCCAGCTGATCCAGCGTCGCATAATGCAGGGTCAGGCTGCCACCCTTTTCGCCGTGGACAATGCTGGCGCGCACGCCCAGCAGATCGGCCAGATGCTCTTCCAGGGCGCGGATATCGGCATCGCTTTCGCCGCCGGGCGTGGCGCGGCGACCGCCAGCCCCGTCTGCGCCAGCATCCCCCCCGCCATCGGCCCCCGAATCGGCCTTGCGCGCCTTGCGGGCCAACGCCTCGACGGCGCGCACCGAAAGCCCCTTGCGCAAAATCTGGGCCAACAGGCTGTCCGCATTGGGTGTGCCCAGCAGCGCGCGTGCATGGCCCGCGCTGATCGTGCCGGCCACCAGCGCGTCGCGCGCCGCCGGGCTGAGATCGAGCAGCCGCACCATATTGGCGACATGGCTGCGCGATTTGCCGACCAGCCGCGCCACGCCATCGGGGCTGTGGCCAAACTGGTGCATCAGCCGGTGATAGGCCTGCGCTTCTTCAAGCGGATTGAGATCGGCGCGCTGGACATTTTCGATGACCGCGATTTCGAACCGGCCCGCCTCGTCATAATCACGCAGCAGCGCGGGCATCCGGTCCAGCCCGGCAAGCTGCGCCGCCCGCCAGCGCCGTTCGCCTGCGATGATGACATAGCGGCCCGGCGCATCATCGGCGCGCACCAGAATCGGCTGCAACACGCCGCGCGCGCGAATCGATTCGGCGAGTTCAGCCAGCGCCTCGGGCGCGAACTGGCGGCGCGGCTGATCGGGATCGGGGCGAATCGCCGCGATGGGCAGCTCGCCTACGCCGTTCGCCTGCGCCCCGGCCTGCGCTCCGGGGAGCGACCGGACATCCAAAGACGCCTCTCGCGATGCGTGGGCCAGCCCGGCGGCATCGCCCCCGCTTTCGGCAAACAGCGCGTTCAGCCCACGCCCCAGCGCAGCCGGCTTCTTGCGCGAAGCTATTGTTTCAGAAGTATTTTCTTGCGCTACCGCGGCGGCATGCGCGCCGCCTTCGCGGGCAGAATCACTGTCAGACATGGGTGCAGCCCCTCCTGTGGCCCGGCATCGTCACGCTGCCTGCGACACGGCGGGCAAACGCCCCACCACTTCGCGGGCGAGCGCCATATAGGCTTCCGATCCAGGGCAGCGATGATCATAGATGAGCGCGGGCAGGCCATGGCTCGGCGCTTCGGACAGGCGGACATTGCGCGGGATGACCGTGGTGAACACCACTGGCCCAAGGCAGGCGCGCACATCGTCTGCCACCTGATCGGTGAGCCGGTTGCGCCGATCGAACATGGTGAGCGCCACCCCCAGGATCGACAGCGCCGGATTGAAACGCCCGCGAATGCGCTCGACCGTCTGGAGCAGCTGGCTGAGCCCCTCGAGCGCGAAAAATTCGCACTGCAGCGGCACGATCAGCGACCGCGCGGCAACCAGCGCATTGATGGTGAGCAGGCCGAGCGAGGGCGGGCAATCAATGAGGCAGATGTCCCACTGGCCGGGCGGCAGGGCATCGAGCGCCGCGGCCAGCCGCGCCGTGCGATCGGCAACATCGACCAGCTCAATTTCCGCGCCGGAGAGATCAACGGTTGCCGGCACGATGTCGAGCCTTGGAATGCGCGTCGACAGCCGCGCATCGACAATGCCCGTTGCGCCCATCAGCACATCATAGCTGGAGGCGACTCGCTCGGCCTGGCCGATGCCAAGCCCGGTCGAGGCATTGCCCTGCGGATCAAGATCGATAAGGAGCACGCGCCAGCCAATCGCCGCCAGCCCGGTGGCGAGATTGATCGCGGTCGTGGTCTTGCCCACGCCGCCCTTCTGATTGGCAATCGCCACGCGAATCATCGTTTCCGGCCCCGCTTTTCCTCCGCAAACCGGCCACGCGCGATCAATATGTGCGCATCAATGTCGGTCATGCTGTGTTTCACGTGAAACAGCTTCTGCCATGATTCGGGCAGCTGCGCCACTTCGTTAACGGCGTTTTTGCCTTTTGGCAGCAGCAAAAGCGTGTTCTCATCGCTGGCAGGTGCGGCGAGACGCAGCAATTTCGGCAAAGGCGCAAAGGCGCGCGCGCTGATGACATGGAAGGCGTGCGGCATATCGGCTGCGCCCTTGCCAGCGTCGACACCAGCCTGATCCGGCCCTGCCCGGACTGAACCCGCCCGCACCGGACCTGCGTGAATCGTCGCGTGCGCCACGGTGACACGCGCGGCGAGCCCCAGCTCCGCCACCGCATGCCGCAGAAAATCGCAACGCAAGCGGCGCGATTCCGCCAGTGTGACGTGCGCCTCACTGGCAATCGCACAGACCAGGCCCGGCAGCCCGGCGCCGCTGCCCAGATCGAGCCAGCGCAGGCCCGGGGAGGTGCGCAATCCATCAGGCAGCAACGTCAGCAGTTGCAGCGAATCGACAATATGGCGCCGCCAAAGCTGCGGCAGCGTTGAGGCGGCGATCAAATTCTGCCGCTGCGATTCGGCCAGCAACAGCGCGACATAATGATCGAGCTGCGCCAGTGTTTCACGTGAAACAGGCAGATGCGCGCCGCACCAATTGAGCGCCCAGTCCCGATCCTGCGGCATTGCGGTCAGATTGGTGGCGTTGGCCGCGTTGGCGGCGTTTGCGGCGGGAATCGGACGCGCCATACCCGTCGTTCAGGCAGCCTGGCGGCGGCTGTGCATCAGGATCGCCGTCAGCGCCGCCGGGGTGATGCCGGGAATGCGGCTCGCCTGGCCAAGCGTATCCGGCTGCGCCGTCTCCAGCCGCTCAATCATCTCGGCCGAAAGCCCGCCAATGCCGCGATAATCAAGATCCGCCGCCAGACGAATCGCCTCATTGGCAGCCAGCGTGCGCAGCTCGGCGGCCTGACGTGCAATATAGGGCGCATAGAGCGCATCCTGCCGCAGCTCCGCCAGAATATCAGGGGCGAGCGCAGAGAGCGCTGGTTCCATCTGGATCAACGCCGCCGGTCCGACATCCGGATAGCGCGCATAATCGGCAAGGCTGCGCGCCGCGCCATCGGCAGGCACAGCAACCCCAGCAGCCCGCGCCGCGCCCGGCTCCACCATCCGTTCGAGCGCTGACTGCCCCGCCCGGCGGGCCGCCATCCGCGCCACAAATGCCGCGGCACGCGGTGGTCGCACCGCCCCGATGGCCAGCGCATCACCCGTCAACCGGGTTTCGGCATTGTCGGCGCGCAGCCGCAGGCGATATTCCGCGCGCGCGGTCAGCATGCGATAGGGCTCGCTGACCCCGTGCAGCACCAGATCGTCAATCATCACGCCGATATAGCTGTGTGCCCGGTCAAAGCGATGCGGCGGCCGCGCCTGCGCCTTCAGCGCGGCATTGAGGCCCGCCACAAGCCCCTGCGCCGCCGCCTCTTCATAGCCGGTGGTTCCGTTGATCTGGCCCGCGCAAAACAGCCCCTCCACGGCACGCAGCTCCAGCCCGCGCGAAAGGCTGCGCGGATCGATATGATCATATTCGACCGCATAGCCGGGCACGACGATCTCGGCAGCCTCGAGCCCCGGCACCAGGCGCAGCATCGCGGCCTGCACATCGGCGGGCAGCGAGGTGGAAATGCCGTTGGGATAAATGAGATGCGTGCCCAGCCCCTCCGGCTCCAGAAAAATCTGATGCCCGTCGCGATCGCCAAAGCGGTGAATCTTGTCCTCGATCGAGGGGCAATAGCGCGGCCCCTGCGCGCCGATGGCCCCCGTGAACATGGGCGAACGATGCAGATTGGCGCGAATCACATCGTGCATGGCGGCATTGGTGCGCGTGATCGCGCAAAACAGCTGCGGCAGGCATCGCCCTGCGCCGTCCATCGACATCGACCAGCCGCCATCATCCGAAGGCTGCCGCTCCAGCGCCGCCCAGTTTATGGTGCGCCCATCGATTCGCGGCGGGGTGCCCGTTTTCAGCCGTGCCAGTGGCAGCCCGGTGGCCCGCAGCTGATCCGCCAGCGCATGCGCGGCGGCTTCCCCGATGCGGCCGCCATCCATCCGTTCCTCGCCGCGAAACAGCCGCCCGCCGAGAAATGTGCCGGTCGCCAGCACCACGCACGGCGCGCTGAGGACGGTGCCGTCGCCCAGCTCCAGCCCGTTGACCACAGCGCCGCCAGCGCCCAGCCGGAGCCGTGCCGCCTCGCCCTCGATCACGCTCAGCAGCGAAAGCGTCGCAATCTGCGCTTGGATGCTGGCCCGGAAATGCGCCCGGTCCGCCTGCACCCGCGGACCCTGCACAGCAGCACCCTTGCTGGCATTGAGCATGCGATAATGGATTGCCGCCGCATCCGCCGCCCGCGCGATCAGCCCATCATAGGCATCCACCTCGCGCACGAGATGGCCCTTGCCCAGCCCGCCGATCGCCGGATTGCACGACATGGCGCCAATGGTGGCGCGATCAAAGCTGACCAGTGCGGTGCGCGCGCCCAGCCGTGCCGCAGCGGCCGCCGCCTCGCAGCCGGCATGGCCCCCGCCGACCACAATCACGTCAAATCGCTGATCCCTGCCGCTGCTCATGGCGCCGGCATCTAGCCGATCGCCCCGCAGGCGTCAAAAGTGATTCGGGCTGTTTCACGTGAAACAGGCCTGCGCCACGGCGGCCCTTTGACCGTGGCATTATTTGCCGATGCAGAATCGGCCGAACAATGCATCGAGCATGTCCTCCGTGCCCGCCCGCCCCGTCATCCGGTCCAGCGCCGCGCGCGCCGCCCGCAGCTGCTCTGCAAAGATCAGCGGATCGGCGTGCCCTACCACATCTGCCGTCTCGTCCGAGGGCCCATCTGCATCCCCATTGCCACGCCCCAGTGCGGCCAGCACATCGCGCAGCACAGCGCGCTGCCGCGCATTGATCGCTGCCTCGTCCGCGCCAGGGAGCAGCATCGCCGCCCGGTTCAGGAGAATCGCCTGCAGATCGGCAAGGCCCGCCCCGGTGAGCGCCGAAATCCGCACGTCGCAGCGCGCCGCCAGCGCCTGCCAGGCCGGATCTTTGCCGCGCGCATCCATGTGCGTTGCAACACGCACCAGCCGCGCCTGATGCGCCTCGGGTGCCGCCTCGGGTTGGCCGAGCCACAGGATGATGTCTGCCGCGGCCATCGCCGCTGCCGCGCGCTCCATCCCGATCGCCTCGATCCGATCAGCCCCCGGCGCGCGCAGCCCTGCGGTATCCAGCAGACGAAAGGCGGTGCCAGCCAGCGCAAAATGTGCTTCGAGCACATCGCGGGTGGTGCCCGCTTCAGGGGCGGTGATGGCCGCGTCTCTTTCAACCAAGGCATTGAATAATGTTGATTTTCCGGCATTTGGCGGCCCTGCGATGACCACAGCAACGCCTGCTTTCAGCCGCTCTGCCGCTGGCCGGGCGAGCCAGGCCCGCAGCTCTGCCGCGATTGTTGCTGCGTCAGCGCGCAGCCGGGCCAGCACAGCCGCATCGGCAGCCACATCATCCTCATCGGCAAAATCCAGCTGCGCCTCGACCCCGGCGGAGAGCGCCAGCAGCCGATCCTGCCAGCGCGCCAGCGCCTGCGAGACATGGCCCATGGAAAAGTGCAGCGCATTGCGCCGCTGTGCCTCGGTTTCGGCGGAGAGGAGATCGGCCAGCCCTTCGGCCTGGGCGAGATCGATACGGCCATGGGTGAGCGCGCGGCGCGTAAATTCACCCGGCTCGGCGGGGCGCAGATTCGGCAACGTGGCCAGCGCGGCGAGCACAGCCGCCACCACGGCACGCCCGCCATGCAGATGCAGCTCGGCCAGATCCTCGCCCGTCGCGCTGCCCGGCCCCGGAAACCACAGGATCAGCGCATCATCGAGCGGCACCCCGCTCTGGGGGTGGTGCAATCGCCGCAGCGTCGCCCGCCGGGGCGGGGGAAGGCTGCCTGCCAGCGCGGTCAGCGCGGCGGCGGCATCGGGCCCGCTGATGCGCACCACAGCGATGGCCGCCGGGGGGGCACCCGAAGACAGGGCAAAAATGCTGTCCGTCTGCACGTCGTTACCTGCCCTGCCCTGTCCCGCTTCGTGCGCGCCGTCGTTGGCTTTTGCTCTGTTCCGGCGCCGGATCGCGCCCGGCTGGGGGCTCAGCTGTCCTTGCCGCGCTCGCCATTCCTGCCTTTGCCGGATGCGGCACCCGCGGCAAAGCCGCCCATCAGCGCCTTCACGAAATCCATGCCGCTGTCGCCCGCGGGCATCCAGTTGCGGACCATCGCCTGCACCAGATCCGGCGTGATTCCCTTGTCCGCCACGGTTTTCAGCTTGTCGACATAAACATCGTGCACTTCGTTGAGATCCGGCAGGCCGAGCAGGCGGCGCACTTCTTCGGGCGTGCAATCGACTTCGATGTTGAACTTCATGGGCGCTGTCCCTCTTTGTTGCCGGCCAGGCGCGTCACCCGGCCATGCTGCTGCCTTGCCACGCGCATCATGGACCAGCGCACCGGCAGGCGCAACCGGCCAGCCGCGCATGTGCACATCCCCCAAAGCCCCGCTTGCGTGACCGCGCAGCCGCGCTACAGCTGTGTGCACGCACATCACGCCGCACAGCAGGAGCATGACCATGACCATGGCGAAACTGGACGCAATGAACATCTATGTCGCCGCCCCGGCCAATGGCGCCGCCGCGCGCGGGGCGATCATCGTGGTGCCCGAGATTTTCGGGCTGAACGAGGGCATTCGCCGCAAATGCGACGGCTGGGCCGATGCGGGCTATCTTGCCGTTGCGCTCGATCTGTTCTGGCGTTTTGCGCCCGGGGTCGAGCTGGATCCCGACGTGCCCGATCAGCTGCAGGAAGCTTTTGGCTATTTCCAGCGTTATGACGCAGATGACGGCGTGATCGATATCGAGCGGGTGATCAAGGCCATCCGCGCGGGCATTGCGGGCCATGCACCGGTCGCAAAGATTGGCCTTGTCGGCTACTGCCTGGGCGGGAGGCTCGCCTATATGGCGGCGGCGCGCACCGATATCGATGCGAGCGTGGGCTATTATGGCGTGATGATCGATCAGATGCTGAACGAGGCGCATGCCATCGCCAATCCGCTGATGCTGCACATCCCGACCGCCGATCATTTCGTGGGGCCAGAGGCGCAGGCCGCGATCCACGCCGGGCTGGATGCGCACCCCAAGGTGACGCTGCATGATTATGCCGGGCTGGACCATGGCTTTGCCGCCGAAATGGGGAACCGCCGCGATGACGCGGGCGCGCAGCTGGCCGATCAGCGCACGCGGGACTTTTTCGCAGATGCGCTGCGCGGGCCGTGAGGATCTTCTGGTCCTTGGAAGGACGCCAAGGCATTATGTGGACGATCTAGAGCGATTTCCAATCAGATCGGAAACCGCTCTAGGCTGATCGTTCCTGCTCCAATCAGGCGCGAGCAGGTGGCAGCTATCCCGCCATGGCGACAAGCACGCCGAGCTTGGGATCATAGAGCCCGTCCCAGATCATTTTCACCGCCACATACAGGATCACGGCCAATCCGATCCAGCCGATCCATTTATAGCGCTCGATATATTTGGCGATGATGTTCGCCGCGACCCCCATCAGCGCAACCGCAAAGATCAGGCCGATGATCAGCAGGCCAGGATGATCCTTGGCCGCGCCCGCAACGGCGAGCACATTATCCAGACTCATCGAGACATCCGCCACCGCCACGGCCCAGGCCGCCGCGGCAAAGCTCTTGGCCGCGGGAATATTGCTTGCCTCGTCGCCCGCAATTTCGGGCGAACCGGGATTGGCAACCGCCAGCACGCCCAGATCGCGCGCCATTTTCCAGGCCACCCACAAGAGCAGCAAGCCACCCACCAGCACCAGGCCGATAATCCCCATCAGCCAGGTGACCATCAGCGCGAACATGATTCGCAGCACCAGCGCGGCGACCACGCCAATGGCAATCACTTTCCTGCGCTGATCATCGGGCAGGCCGGCCGCGAGCGCGCCCACCACAATGGCATTGTCCCCGGCCAGGATCAGATCGAGCGCCAATATCTGCAGCAGCACCCAAAAGGCGGGCCAGCTGTTGAGCTTGCCAAGATCGGTGACGATGTGGCCCCACATCTCACCCAGGCCGCCCATGGAAGGCGCTGCCGCGGTTACGCCGGCAGCCAGAAACAGATCAAGCATTTATCCCCAAACCCTCTTCTTGCGCCGCGCTGAGCCTGAATCGCGCAAACCACCCTTTGGCCCGTCACGCACCGGCCTGTGGCGGCTCCCACACGCCCCCCCCCCAAAACCGAACATCACATGATCATGGACGGACCACCCTCCATCCACGTGCTATTGATTCATCGTGTTGAAGAAATCGTCGTTCGATTTTGAATCCTTCATCTTGTCGAGCAGGAATTCCATGGCATCGACCGTGCCCATCTGCATCAGGATGCGGCGCAGCACCCACATCTTGGTGAGCTTGTCCTTTTCCACCAGCAATTCTTCCTTGCGGGTGCCGGATTTGCCGACATCGAGCGCAGGGAAAATGCGCTTGTCCGCCACCTTGCGATCGAGCACGATTTCGCTGTTGCCCGTGCCTTTGAACTCTTCAAAGATCACTTCATCCATCTTGGAGCCCGTGTCGATCAGCGCGGTTGCAATGATCGAGAGCGATCCGCCTTCCTCAATGTTGCGCGCCGCGCCGAAAAAGCGCTTGGGGCGCTGCAGGGCATTGGCATCCACCCCGCCCGTCAGCACCTTGCCGGAGCTGGGCACAACAGTGTTGTAGGCGCGGCCAAGCCGGGTGATCGAATCGAGCAGGATGACCACATCCTTCTTGTGCTCGACCAGGCGCTTGGCCTTTTCGATCACCATTTCGGCAACCTGGACATGGCGCGATGCGGGCTCGTCAAAGGTGGAGCTGATCACCTCGCCCTTCACGCTCCGCTGCATGTCGGTCACTTCCTCCGGCCGTTCGTCGATCAGCAGCACCAGCAGAAACACCTCCGGGTGATTGTCGGTGATGGCCTTGGCGATATTCTGCAGCATCACCGTCTTGCCGACACGTGGCGGCGCCACAATCAGCGTGCGCTGCCCCTTGCCCTGCGGCGAAACAATGTCGATCACGCGGGCCGATTTGTCCTTGATCGTCGGATCGGCCTGATCAAGCGTCAGCTTCTCATCGGGATAAAGCGGCGTCAGATTGTCGAAATTGACGCGGTGACGCACCGCTTCGGGGTCGTCATAATTGATGCTGGTGATCCGGGTCAGCGCGAAATAGCGTTCGCCATCCTTGGGCCCGCGCATTTCGCCTTCCACGGTGTCGCCCGTGCGCAGGCCATATTTTCGCACGATATTGGGCGCGACATAAATGTCGTCCGGCCCGGCAAGATAATTGGCCTCCGGGCTGCGCAAAAAGCCGAAACTGTCTGGCAATACCTCGATCGTGCCGAGGCCCATGATCTGCTCGCCATCTTCGGACAGCTCCTTCAAAATGGCGAACATCAGATCCTGCTTGCGCAGCGTGGATGCGCCCTCGACACCCAGCTCTTCGGCCATTTCGACCAGTTCCGCCGGGCTTTTCTTTTTCAAATCCTTGAAATGCATGTTGAATATCCGTGAATTAAGGTGGGGAACCGCGATCAAAACGGGGCTGCATCACTGCGGGCTGTGAACGCCATGTCTGGACAGCCGCATCATTGGGGCCGGACGGCCGCGCGGTAACGATCATGTAGAATGCGCAACCGGCAAAGTCAATCAGCGCAGACGCAAGATCCCCTCAGAAGGGCCGCACGATCACCAGAATCACGCTGAAGATGGCGACCATGCCGGGCACCTCATTGGCCAGCCGCAATGCCTTGTCAGACAGGCTGCGCTCTCCGCGTGCCAGCTTTTTGGCATAGGCGCTCATCCAGCCATGATAGCCGGACAGGATCAGCACCAGCAGCAGCTTGGCATGCATCCAGCCATTGCCCGAGCCCGTCAGATAGCCGCCATTGAGCATCAGCGCGATGCCGAGCAGCCACACCAGGATGAGCGAGGGCGTGAGGATGATGCGATGCAGCCGGCGCTCGCGCGCGATCCACGCCTGATCCTCGGCCGATCCGACCGGCTGCTCCTGATGATAGACATAGAAACGCGGCAACATGAACAGCCCCGCCATCCAGAAAATCACGAAAATGACGTGCGCCGATTTCACCCACACATAGGTGTTGCCCAGCATGCCGATCATCGCATCCATGATGCTGATCTAGGGCTGTGCGCGCAGTTGCGCAAGCAAAGCCTCGACATGCGCAATCGGGGTGTGCTGGCCAATGCCATGGCCGAGATTGAAGATATGCGGCCGATCGGCGAAGGCAGTGATGATGCGCGCAATGCCATCGCGCAGCGCAGCACCCCCCGTCATCAGCAGCAGCGGATCGAGATTGCCCTGCACTGGCAGGCCTGCCGGCAGGTTGGCATGCGCCCAGGCCGGATCGATGCTTTCATCCAGCCCCAGCGCCTGCACGCCGGTTTCGCGCGCATAGGCAATCAGCTTTGCGCCCGCCCCCTTGGGAAAGCCGATGATCGGCACATGCGGATGGCGCGCCCGCAACGCCGAAACGATCCGCGCATTGGGCGCGATCACCCAGCGCTCAAACTGCTGGGGCGAGAGCGATCCGGCCCAGCTGTCAAACAGCTGCACAGCCTCCACCCCCGCCTCGATCTGGGCCGAAACATAGGCGATCGTCTGCGCTTCGATGGCGGCGATGATCGCGCCGAAGCGGCCATCGTCGGCATAGGCCATGGTGCGTGCCGCCTCATGATCCTTGCTGCCTTGGCCCGCCACCATATAGGTCGCCACGGTCCATGGCGAGCCGGCAAAGCCGAGCATGGCCACCCCGGCCGGGAGTGCTGCCACCACCCGGCGCACCGTCTCGTAGATCGGATCAAGCCGCCTTGGCGCCGGGGCCAGTGATTCAAGGGCGGCATCGGTCAGCGGCGGGGCAAGGCGGGGGCCCTCGCCGGCTTCGAACCACAGATCCTGGCCCAGCGCGTGCGGCACCACCAGAATGTCTGAAAACAGGATCGCGCCATCAAATCCGAAGCGGCGGATCGGCTGCAGTGTGATTTCCGCTGCCGCTGCCGGATCATAGCACAGCTCCAGGAAGCCGCCCTTTTCGGCCCGCAGCGCACGATATTCGGGCAGATAGCGCCCCGCCTGCCGCATCAGCCAGACGGGCGGGCGTTCGGGCTTTTCACCGGCCAGCACGGCCAATATGGGTTTGTC
>CAZFYJ010000005.1:0-23658 GCA_964523215.1 uncultured Sphingomonadaceae bacterium
ACAGCGGGCGCAGCACATCGGCCCAGGCATCGGCGTGGCTGGCCTTGGTGATGGCAAAGATGCCGGAATCGGCAAGATCGCGGGCAATGCGATGCCATTCCTCCTGCTGTTCGTCCATCAGCTCTGCCACCGCCGCGCTGATCTCTGCCAGCTGCTGCGCCGGCGTGCGCCCGTCGATCGAGGGCTGATCGATGTTCTGCAGCTGCTGGCCCTTCAGCCCGGCCACACGCACCATGAAGAATTCATCCAGATTGTTTCCGGAAATCGAAAGAAAGCGCAGCTGCTCCAGCAAGGGATGGTTCGGGTTGCGCGCCTCCTCCATCACCCGGCGGTTGAATGCCAGCCAGCTCAGCTCACGATTGAAATAACGGGCGCGTGCAGCATCATGATCGAACATGCGCACCGGTTGGGCAACGATGCGGCTGGGGGGCTGGGCCATCAGCGTGCGTCTTTCCCGCCATGGTCGCCCATCGCCGGATCATCCAGCGCGATCAGCCCGGCCGCGATCAGCGTGGTGCGGGCCAGTGCGCGGGTGATGCGCCGCCTGGCAGCCAGCGCTGCGGCATCAATCGCGTCCACCGCGGCCATGACGGCGGCATAGCTGCGTTCGATGCGCGGGGCGACAAAGGCAGGCAGGCGCGGTTCGATCAGCGTGCCGCGTGCCGCGAAATGGCGCTCGATCAGCGCCACCATCAGCGCATCATCGGGCTGGGCGATGGTCACGACCGGCGCCGCATTGAGGCGCGAGCGCAGATCGGGCAGCTGCACCGGCCACTGCGCAGGCGGCATTCCAGCGATCATCAGCAGCGGCGGCGCGCCCGTGCGCATCGCCGCATTCCATGCGTGAAACAGCTGCACATCGGGCGCACGCTCCGCATCATCGATCACCGTGCCACCGGTTGCCGCAGCGAACGCCTTGCCCAGCAGGCTGCGGCCGGAAAGCGCAGGGCCGACAAGGATTGCAGCGGGCACCGGCCAGGTCGCCGGATGCTCAAGATGGCGGACGGCCGCCATGTTGCTGCTGCTGACCAGAAAGCCCGCCTGATCCCGTGTGCGCCAATCGAGCGGGAGTACAAGCTGGGGCGCGGGCGCAGAACGGGCCATGTTGATCTCAGCCGAGGTTGCCGCCGCGTTCATCGCCTGCTGATGCGCAGCGTGTTGCCGCTCTGCTGCACCCGCCAGCCACGCGCAAGAAGGCCCTGGCGCAGCGCCGCCAGATCACCTTCGAAATTGACCCGCATCACCGATGTTCCGCCAAGCGCCAAGCTGCTTGTCTGAGCAGAGCGCACACCGGGAATGCCGCCCACCGATCCTTCCGCCGCGCCAACCGAGCCGACATTCGGGCTGTCATACTGGATGGTAAAGCTGTTTGCCCCCTTTGGCGCAGCCTTGGGCACGCTGTTGTCGATTTCCGGCTGCACCGGCGGGGCGGACGGCGCATCAGGCGCGACATCATTGGGCAGCTTCGGGGCATCGGGCGACGGTGCATCGTCAGCAGGCGCTGCTGCGGCGGGCTCGGCAAGCGGTGGCGGCAATGCGGCAGGCGCCACCGGCTCTTCAACGATCAGCGACGGATCGGCGCGCAGCCGCCCCGCCATCAATGCCGACGTATAAAGGCCGTCCATCTTTTCGACGGCCTCCTTCATCATGGCGGGGATCGCCTTGCTGGATTTCACTTCCATCGTGAAGGTGCCAATCAGTTCGTTGTCCGGCCCATATCGGGCTGCGAACGTGCCCACCACCGGGCCGCCCGGCCAACGGCGTTCGAGCCGGGCCGATGGCATCAGCACATCGGCTGCACCATATTGATCGAGAATGGCGCGCCACCAGGTCCGGCTGCGGCGCGTTGCCTGCCCGGCATTCAGCAGCAGCGTGTCGGCACCGGTGCCCGGCACGCGCACATAATCGATGCTGCTGTCTGCGGTGCGGAATTCGGCCCAAGCCCGCTGCCATTCGCTGCGCGTTTCAAACACCTGCGGCGTATCCGCCACCCAGTTGATCGGGATCACCAGCAGCGGGGGCGAGCGCAGCATCCGCCCGCTGACACCCAGAATCTGGCCGGCGCGGGCACGATCAAACAGCACGCCCAGCGTCGCGATATAGCGGCGCGGGCCGATCTGCTCTTCCTCCACCACGATTGCCGAAACAATCCCATCGAGCTGGCTATCGGACAAGGCCGGGGCGCCGCTGCTGTTGTTGAGCTGGCGATACAGCGCAACCCAGGCCTTGCGCTGTGCCTCCTGCCAGCCCTTGATGCGGGCCTCTTCCGGATTGTCCGCCATCACATCGACGCTGACATTGGTCACCTCGAAATCGGACGAACTGTTGATTGGCGCAATGCCGCGATCATCGCCCTCGATCTGCGCCAGCGCCAATGCCCCGGCAAGCAGCATGACCGGCAGCAATGTCCACCCCAGGCCCCGGCGCAGCAGCGCGGAAAGGCCCGTCGCGCGCGCAAGCGCAGGAAGGCGATACCCCCGCAAATATGGGGCTTTCGGGCGTGGCGGGACGAGCGCAATCATGATTCATTGCCCTTTTGGCGACTTGGGCGTGGAAATCCAAGGGGGAAGTCGCTAGCGACGACAAAATGAGCGCGCACACTCCCGATCAGACATCCTACACCTATGCCGGGGCAGGCGTTTCAATTGCCGCGGGCAATGCGCTGGTGCGGGCGATTGCGCCGCTGGCACGCGCCACCAGGCGGCCGGGCGCAGACGCCGATCTGGGTGGATTTGGCGGCTTTTTCGATTTGAAGGCAGCAGGCTTTTCCGATCCGCTGCTGGTCGCCGCCAATGATGGCGTGGGCACCAAATTGAAGCTGGCGATCGAATCGGGCAGGCATGCGGGTGTCGGCATCGATCTGGTCGCCATGTGCGCCAATGATCTGATCGTGCAGGGCGCAGAGCCGCTGTTCTTCCTCGATTATTATGCGACCGGCCGGCTCGATACGGATGTCGCGGCCGCCGTGGTTGCCAGCATCGCCGAAGGGTGCAAGCGCGCCGGCTGCGCGCTGATCGGCGGCGAAACGGCGGAAATGCCGGGCATGTATGCCGATGGCGACTATGATCTGGCGGGATTTTGTGTGGGCGCGGTCGAGCGTGATCAGGTGCTGCGCGCAGACAGGGTGGCCGCTGGTGATGTGATCCTTGGCCTTGCGTCATCCGGCGTGCATTCGAACGGATTTTCGCTGGTGCGCAGGCTGGCGGCGGACAAGGGCTGGAAGCTTGATCGCCCGGCGCTGTTCGATCCCGATCTTCTGCTGATCGATGCACTGATGGCGCCGACGCTCATCTATGTGCAAAGCCTGTTGCCGCTGGTGCGCCAAGGGCTGCTGCACGGCATGGCACACATCACGGGCGGCGGCCTGCTCGAAAATATCCCGCGCAGTTTGCCGCACGGCCTGCACGCCCATGTCGACGCCGATGCGTGGGCCCAGCCGCGGTTGATGGCATTTCTCCAGGCACAGGGCCACATCGAGCCGGAGGAAATGGCGCGGACGTTCAACTGCGGCATCGGCATGGCCGTGCTTGTCGCCGCAGACGATGCGGATGCGGTCGTCGCGGCGCTGGAGCAAGCGGGCGAAACCGTGCACCGCATCGGCCATATCGCAGCCGGGGAGCGGGGCTGCACCGTTTCCGGCTCAGCCGAAGCGTGGAGCGCGCGCGCACCCTGGTCTGCCACACATCATGGCTAGGGCGCGCATCGCTGTCCTGATTTCTGGCAGCGGCACCAACATGGCGGCGCTGATATATGCAGCGAAAATGCCCGCCTGCCCCTATGAGGTGGTCCTTGTCGCCAGCAACAACCCGGATGCGGCAGGCCTCAAGCTGGCCGCAGCAGAGGGCATCCCGACCTTTGCGCAGCCGCACAAAGGCCTCTCGCGTGAGGCTCATGATGCGATCATGCACGATGCGATTGTCGCGGCAAAGGCAGACTATGTCGCACTCGCCGGCTATATGCGAATCCTGAGCCGGGAGCATGTCGCCCGATGGGAAGGCCGGATGCTGAACATCCACCCCAGCCTGCTGCCGCGCCATAAGGGCTTGCACACCCATCAACGCGCCCTTCAGGCGGGGGAGAGCGAGGCCGGGTGCAGCGTGCATCTGGTGACGGCGGACCTCGA
Organism: uncultured Sphingomonadaceae bacterium; assembly: GCA_964523215.1. Lineage (GTDB taxonomy): Bacteria > Pseudomonadota > Alphaproteobacteria > Sphingomonadales > Sphingomonadaceae > CAZFYJ01. The sequence goes on from CAZFYJ010000005.1 coordinate 4,124, forward strand.
CGACGGGCCGATCCTGAGCCAGCTGGCGGTTGCCATCTTGCCGGGTGACACGCCCGAAACGCTGGCGGCGCGCGTGCTGATCGCCGAGCATCAGCTCTACCCCCGCACTCTGGCAGATTATGTGGCGCGCAGCCGCGATCCGGAATGGCTCACCCAGCAGGTGCGCGTGCGTGCGCTTGCCCAGCCGGAGGCCGATGAAGTGATCAGCCATGGCATGGCCTGCTTTGGCATCATCGGGGGCAAGAAATTCGCCTATGTCGCCAGCAATCATCATGGCGACGGCCGGACGGCATTGCTGGTGAAGATCAGCGGCGTGGAAGAGCAGGCCATGCTGATCGATCAGGATCAGGCGCGTTATTATCGCCCCGCTTATTTCGGGGACAGCTGGATCGCAATCCGGCTCGATCTGGGCGATACCGATTGGGACCATATCGGCGACTGGCTGGCGCGAAGCTGGCGCACCGTTGCACCCAAAAAGCTGGTGCAGCTGATGGATGTGGCGGATCAGTTCTGATTATGGCATGAGACACGGCGGGAGGTCTGCCATGGCGCGTTCGAGCATGATGGTTGCGCTGGCAGTGGCGATCCTGTCGCCCGCACTGCCCGCGATTGCGGCGCCCGCCGGGCAATATCCGCCTGGCGACGAATGCGCCGCGATCAGGGATTTTGCGCCGGTGCGCGCAGCGCTGAAAAAGGCAGTCGCCACGCGCAATGCGGTGGCGCTGCTGAACATCACCAGCCCGACCATTGTGTGGGGCTTTGGCGACGTGAACGGCACGCGCAGCACCTTTGCCAGCCACTGGGGGCTGAACGACCCCAAAAAGGCAAAGACATCAGCCATCTGGGCCGAGATGGACGCCGTAATGAAGCTTGGCTGCGCTGTGGATGATGGCATGATCGCGATGCCGCACATGTTCTGGCGGCTGCCTGCCAACGATATCGGCCCGGCCACATTTCTTGTGACCGGAACGCGCGTCAATCTGCGGGCCGCCCCCGATCTGAAGGCGCGGGTGCTGGGTGCGCTCAGCTGGGAAGTCGTCGAAGATATGGGGGGCGACGAAAAGGGCGCAGCAGGCTGGCGCAAGGTGCGCACGAAAGACGGCCGGCAGGGCTATATCCGCCAGGATTTTCTGCGCGACGGCTATGATTATCGCATCATCTTCGCGCGCGAAAAGGGACGCTGGCGGATCACGGCCTTCGTCGCGGGCGATTAAAGCCTGTCCGCTCTCGCGGGCGGGATGTTACCAGCATAAGGGGCTGGATCAGCCGACAATCTCTTCCGGTTTGAAAAAGAACGCGATTTCGATCGCGGCATTCTCATCGCTGTCGCTGCCGTGCACGGTGTTGGCCTCGATGCTTTCGGCGAGTTCGCGGCGAATGGTGCCCGGCTCGGCATTGGCTGGGTTGGTCGCGCCCATGATGTCGCGGTTGCGCTTCACGGCGTCTTCGCCTTCAAGCACCTGCACGACGACGGGTCCGCTCGTCATGAAATCGCACAATTCGCCGAAAAAGGGGCGTTCCTTGTGGACGGCGTAAAAGCCTTCGGCCTGTTCGCGCGTCATCCGGATGCGCTTTGAGGCGATCACCCGCAGGCCCGCTTCCTCCAGCATCCTGGTGACGGCGCCAGTGATGTTGCGGCGTGTCGCATCGGGCTTGATGATTGAAAAGGTGCGGGTCACCGCCATGGGAAAGCTCCTGCTGGGGATATGGTTTTGCAATGCGCGCGCCCTTAGCCGCTGCATCACGGCATGGCAAGCCGCCCGATCCTGATCAGTGCCTGTGCGATGCCCCGGCAGTCACCAAAGGGCTATTGCTGACCGCCCATGATGGTGACGGTGGTTTTGCCGCCATCGGCCGTCGCGGTGACGACAATGCCGGATTTTCCATCCGCCCCCTCTGCCGTGAAGGTGGTTGCGGTCTTCCCGTCAGACGTCGTGTTCATGTTGCTGACATTCTTGGTGAAACCCAGCTTCTGGGCCTCCGCTTTATAATAGGCGACCACCTTGTCCGGCGCATCCGATGTTTCAAGCACGGCAACGCCGCCGGTCTTGCCATCCTGCTCGCCCATCATGTTCGCGGTCTGCTTGGCACCGGGATAGAGGCCCACGCCGCCGGGAAGCTTGCCCCCGGCTGCGGCATTGCCGGTGGTGATTGTTGCCGTTTCGCCCTTGTCGTTCACTGCCGTGATGGTGGCATTCTCGTCGCCACCAGCCTTGGTGACGGTCACTTTCTGGCCGTCTTGCGTGGTAATCGTGGTTTCGGTCTTGCCACCGCCGCATCCGGCCAGCGCAAGCGGCAGCGCCAGTGCCAACAGCAGCGGCGCAGGGGCATGTGTCGTCTGTTTCATGGCCACATCCTTCAAACTTGCTCGTGATGCTCGGCAATATAGCGATCGAGCAGACGAACGCCATAGCCAGTTGCGCCCTTGGCCCAGGTGGCCCCATCCTTGGTCGACCACACCGTGCCGGCAATATCGAGATGGGCCCATTTCACGCCATCATCGACGAAGCGGGCAATGAACTGCGCGGCAGTGATCGATCCGGCCTCGCGCGGGCCGATATTCTTCATGTCGGCAATCGGGCTGTCGATCATCTTGTTGTAAACGTCGCCCATCGGCATCCGCCACAGCTTTTCACCGACACCGGCACCAGCCTTTTCAAGCGCGGCGGCCAGTCCGTCATCATTGGCAAAGATGCCTGCATATTCAGCGCCCAGCGACATGATGATCGCCCCTGTGAGCGTCGCCAGATCGACGATCACCTCGGGCGCATATTGCTTTTGCACCCAGCTGATCGCATCGCACAGCACCAGCCGCCCTTCGGCATCGGTGTTGAGCACCTCGACGGTCTGGCCGGACATGGTGGTGACGATATCGCCGGGCCGCTGGGCATTGCCATCGGGCATGTTTTCAACCAGGCCGCACACGCCCAGCACATGCGCCTTTGCCTTGCGCCCGGCCAGCGCCTTCATCACGCCTGCTACGGCACCCGCGCCGCCCATATCCCACTTCATGTCTTCCATGCCGGCTGCGGGTTTGATCGAGATGCCGCCGGTGTCGAATGTCACCCCCTTGCCGACAAAGGCAACTGGCTTTGCCTGGGCACCGCCCGTGCCATCCCAGCGCATGACGAGCAGCCGCGGCGGCCGGACCGAACCCTGCGCCACGCCGAGCAGCGCGCCCATGCCCAGGGCCTGCATGGCCTTTTCGTCGAGCACATCAATCTCGACGCCCAGCTCCGCGAGGTGGCGGCAGCGTTCGACAAAGCTCTCCGGATAGAGAATGTTCGCCGGCTCGCTCACCAGCTCGCGGGTGAAGGCAACGCCCCCCGCCACGGCTTCCATCGGCGCAAAGGCCGCGGCGGCCGCATCGGCGGCCGCGCTGATGATGCGGACCGTCTTCAGGCTGGGCTTCTGCGCATCTGGCAATTTGGTGCGATAGCGATCAATCCGCCAGCTGCGCAGCAGTGCGCCGAGGCCCAGATGGGCAAGAGCTGAGGCATCAAGGCCAGGTGCTGTTGCCGCATCGATGGAGAGGCTTTCGATGCCAGAGCTTTGCAGCCGGGCGACCAGCGCGCCACCCGCCTTTTCGACGTCGCCGTGGCTGCCATCGCCTACCCCCACCAGCAGCAGACGGGCCAGCGCGCCGCCGCGATCAGCATGGGTTTCGAACAGGCTGCCTGCCGCTCCATCAAAGCGCGCCGCGCCCGCCCCGCCACGCAGCAGTGGGCTCAAATCGGCAGGCAATGCCACAGCCGCTGCATCCAGTCCGCCCTTGGCAATCGGGTAAACCAGCGTCGCATCATCGCCAAGCTGCGGCTCAAAAACTATTTTCATCGCGGAAATCGGCCTTCCTGTAAGATTTTGTGATCTGTTTGTTGATTGCTGTGCCCTCCCCAGATAGGGACTTTCACAATGGATGCAAAGCCGAAGCTTCGCCACCTGGCGCTGATGCTGTGTGCGGCGCTGGCGATAAGCGGACCGGCCTTTGCGCAAGGCGCTGCCGGGCCGGCCCCATCCGCCAACCCATCTGCCCCGCCGCCCGACACAACGTCCGACATGCCATCGGCCGATCCGGCAACGCCCCCATCCGATGCACCAGACGAGGCTGTGCAATTTGCCGCCGATCGCGTGACATATGACAACGAGGCCGATGTGGTGACGGCTGACGGATCGGTGGAGTTGCGGCGCGACGGCATCCTGCTCACGGCCGATCAGGTCAGCTGGAGCCGCGCCACCGGCGTGGTGACGGCCACCGGCAATGTGATCATCCGCAACCCGGCGGGCGATACGCTCTATGGAGACAGCATCGAACTGACAGACAGCCTGCGCGATGGCGCGATGGACAATCTGCTGGTGGTGCTGGATGGCGGGGCGCGGCTGGCAGCCCGGCGCGGCACCCGGCTGGAAAATGGCGATCTTGTTCTCGAAAAGGCGGCTTACACACCGTGCATCGTCGAAGATGCAGAGGGTTGCCCCAAGGAGCCGAGCTGGCAGATCAAGGCAGACAGAGTGCGCTATCAGAAAGAGCGCAACCGGGTGCGCTATGTTGGCGCTCGGGTGGAGCTGTTCGGTCTCCCGCTGATTCCGCTGCCCGGCCTTTCGCATCAGGCCGCAAATCAGGCAGGCAGCGGCTTTCTGGTGCCCAGCGTGCGGGTGGACCGCGTGAACGGGCTGGAAGTGCAGCTGCCCTTTTACTGGCGGATGGCCCAAAATCGCGATCTCACGCTCACGGGCCACGTATATACTGGTGCGCTGCCGATGATCGGCGCACAATATCGCCAGCTGACTCAGCAGGGCGCATTCCAGCTTTCCGGCAACGCCACCTACAGCCGCCGCATTTCCGTGGGCGGGGGCACCAGCGCGGGCGATGCCTTTCGCGGCTATCTCGAAGGGAGCGGCAAATTTCAGCTGAACCCGCTGTGGAGCATATCGGCCAGCAGCCGCCTTGCCACCGATCGCACATTTCTGAGGCGTTATGACATCAGCCGGGATGATCGCCTGCGCAGCAATTTTGATCTGGAACGCATTGGCGGCTCCAGCTATTTTTCCATTGCCGGCTGGGGCGTGCAGACATTGCGCGCAAATGACAGCCAGGGCCAGCAGGCCATCGCGCTGCCCGCGATCGACTATCGCCAGCGCTTTTCAGATCCCCTGCTGGACGGGCGCATCGAGCTGCAGCTGAACAGCCTCGCCATCGGCCGCACCAGCGGGCAGGATACGCAGCGCGCCTTTGCCGGCGTGCGCTGGGACTGGCGACGGCTGACACGTGCCGGGCAGGAAATCAGCCTGACAGCACTTGCGCGGGGCGACGTTTATCACAGCGACGAAAATCTGCTCACGCAGGTGATCAGCTATCGGGGCCGGGGCGGCTGGCAGGGGCGCGTGCTGGGGGCCGGGGCCATCGATGTGCGCTGGCCGCTGATCGGCCCTGCCTTTGGCGGCACCCAGCGCATCACGCCACGTCTCCAGCTGGCAACCACGACACGCATCCGTAATCTGGCCATTCCCAATGAGGATGCCCGCGCATTCGAGCTGGAAGACAGCAACATCTTCGCACTGAACCGTTTTCCGGGTTATGACCGGTTCGAGGATGGCACCCGGCTGACCTATGGCGTGGAATGGGCCTTTGATCGCCCGGGCGTTGCCGCGACCATGCAGATCGCGCAAAGCTATCGCATTCAGGACAAGCCCAGCCTGTTTCCCGATGGCACGGGCCTGACCGCCCGCACATCCGACATCACCGGGCGATCAACCGTTGCCTACAAGGATTTCCTGCGGCTGACGCACCGTTTCCGGCTGGACAAGGATAATTTCGCAGTGCGCCGCAACGAGCTGGATATCACCATCGGTTCGCGCAAGACCTATGCCGAGATTGGCTATCTGCGCCTCAACCGCGACATCACCCAGCTGGCCGAGGATCTGCGCGATCGCGAGGAAGTGCGATTCGGCGGGCGGGTCGCATTGGGCAAGAACTGGTCGATGTTCGGCTCGGCCATCATCGACCTGAGCGGGCCGAGCGAAGACCCGAGCCTGACAACCGACGGATTTTCGCCCGTGCGCCACAGGATTGGCATTGCCTATGAGGATGATTGCATCACTTTCGGCATCACCTGGCGGCGCGATTATGAAGACAGCGGCGATGCCCGGCGCGGCAACACATTTCTGCTAAGGGTGGCTTTTCGCAATCTGGGCATATAAAGGAGCCGCATGATCGCCCGGTTTTGGCTAAGCTGCGGTTCAGGCAGTGCAGACTAGAGGCGCACCATGGCAGGCGGCACCAGGATGCCGCAGGAGCAGTTGATTCGATGACGACGCATGTGAAGATGAAGGCGCGGCTTGCAAAGATCGGCCGGAGAGGCCTGATCACCATGGCCGGAGCGGCGCTGTGCGGCCAGGCCCTTGCGCAGACAGTGAGCGACAACAGCGTGCCGGACATCGGCCTCAACATCCCTGAAAGCTCTCAAATTCTGGGCAACGGGCCGCGCAACATCTATAGGCCCACGGCCATCGTGAACGGCGAGATCATCACTGCAACCGATGTGGAGCAGCGCATTGCCATGCTCAAGATGATCAACGGGCAGGAAGTGCCCGAAGATCAGCTGGCCGGATTGCGCCAGGTGGTGTTCCAGAATCTGGTCGATGAAAAGCTGAAGATCCAGGAAGCGCGCACCCGCGACATGGCCGTGACCGACGCGGAAGTGGAGGCGCAATATGCGCGCGTTGCCGCAAGCCTGAAGATGAGCGTGGCCGATCTCAACAACAAGCTGCGCGCCGCCGGATCGAACCCGGAATCGATGCGCCAGCAAATTCGCGGCGAATTTGCATGGGAGCGACTGCTCGGCCGCAATGTCGAGCCCTATACCAATGTGAGCGATGATGAAGTGCAAGCCATCATCGCCAAGCTGACAGCCGCCCGCGGCACCGAGGAACATCGCGTGGGCGAGATCTATTTCAGCGCCAATGCCCAAAATGAGCAGCAGGTGTTTGAAAATGCGAAGCGCGTGATCCAGCAGATCCAGCAGGAAGGTGATTTTGCCGGCATTGCGTCGCGCGTGTCGGAGGCGACGACCCGCTCTGTGGGGGGCGATCTTGGCTGGCTCAGCCTTTCCAAATTGCCCGAAAGCATGGCCGAGCCGCTGTCGCGCATGCAGCCAGGCCAGATTGCCGGGCCGCTGCCGGTGCCGGGCGGCTATTCCATCCTGTTCCTGATTGACCGGCGCAAGGTGCTGACAGCCGACATGCGCGATGCCAAGCTGAGCATCAAGCAGATCTCGCTCGATTTTCCGGCCGGCATTTCGCAAGAAAAGGCAACCGAGCTGACCAGCAATTTTGCCAATACCGTCAATCGCATGGCCGGATGCGGCGGGGCCGAGGCTGCGGCCGCCAGCCTGGGTGCGACCATCAAGACGCAGGATGCCTTGCCGATGCGCAATCTGCCTCCGCAGCTGCAATCGGTGCTCGCCACGATGCAGATCGGCCAGGCCACCAGCATTTTCGGCTCGACCGAAGAGGGCATCAGCACGCTCGTGCTGTGCGGGCGGGACATGCCGGGCGAGGTTGCCATGCCGAAAAGCGAGGACATTGAAGAGAGCCTGCGCAACGAAAAGGTCGAAAAGCGGGCGCAGCGCTATTTGCGGGATTTGCGGCGCGACGCGATCATTGAATTCAGCTGAGGGCCGCACGCTTCTCGCCGAGCGTCTGGCCGATTGAGGGCAATGTGCTACCATTTGTCGTAACGCTGGGGGATCCGGCCGGGATCGGCCCGGAGGTCGTCGCGCGTGCCTGGGCTGCGCGCAACGAGACCGGCATCGCGCCGTTTTTCGCGGTCGGCGATGGTGCATCGATTGCCGCTGTGTGGGATGGGCCGATCGCCGAGATCGGCACGCCAGAGGCGGCCGCGGGTGCATTTGATTCAGCATTGCCGATCATGTCGCTGGTTGACGCAGGAGACAGCGCACCGGGGCAGCCCACGCTCGATGGCGCACGGGCTGCGCTCCAGTCGCTGGAAATCGGCGTCGGGCTGGCGCGGTCCAATGGCGTGTCCGGGCTCGTCACCGGCCCCGTCAGCAAGGGCCAGCTCTATCAGGTCGGCTATACGCATGCGGGCCAGACCGAATTCATTGCCGAACGCTGCGGCGTATCGCACACCAATGCCGTGATGATGCTGGCAGGGCCTGATCTGCGCGTTGTGCCGATCACGGTGCACATGCCGCTGGCACGGGTCGCGCAGTCGCTCTCGATCGATCTGATCGTGGCGCGCACCCAGGCTGCTGCCCGCGGGCTGACCCGCAATTTCGGCATTGCGCGGCCGCGGCTTGCCATGGCGGGCTTCAATCCGCACGCCGGCGAAGGCGGAGCGCTTGGCCATGAGGAGGCAGAGATTATTGCCCCGGCCATTGCCCAGCTTCAGGCAGAGGGGCTGGATGTGTTCGGCCCGGTTTCTCCCGATGCACTGTTCACGCCGGAGGCGCGCCGCGGCTATGACGCCGCGATGTGCCATTATCATGATCAGGCGCTGATTCCGTTCAAGGCGCTGAATTTCGATAGCGGCGTCAACATCACGCTGGGCCTGCCGATCGTGCGCACATCGCCGGATCACGGCACGGCGTTCGATATCGCCGGGGAGGGCCGCGCCGACCCAGGGCCAATGATCGCGGCGATGCACATGGCGCACCAGGCAGCGCAGTGGCGCGATCAATGGGACAGTGCCGGGCCGGTCACATGAGCAAGCGCCCGGATGCGCTGCCCCCTTTGCGCACGGTGATTGCCGCACATGGGCTTTCGGCGCGCAAGGCACTGGGACAGAATTTCCTGCTCGACGAACAGCTGCTGCAACGCATTGCCGCCATTGCCCCGATCGGCCCGGGCGATCTGGTGTATGAGATCGGGCCGGGCCCCGGCGGGCTGACCCGGGCGTTGCTGCGCACCGGGGCGGATGTCATCGCGATTGAGCGTGATGCCCGCTGTCTGCCCATCATGGCCATGCTGGCGCAGCATTTTGACGGGCGGCTGCGCACCCTGGAAGCCGATGCCCTGCAGGTCGATCTTGATGCCGAGGCCGCGGGCGCGGGCGGGCATGGAGGCGCAGCGCGAGACTATCATATCGTTGCCAACCTGCCCTATAATATCGGCACTCAGCTGCTGATCGGATGGCTTGGCACCGTCGCCTGGCCGCCGCGCTGGCAATCGCTGACGCTGATGTTTCAGCGCGAAGTGGCAGACCGGCTGGTCGCGCGTGTCGGCGATGATGCCTATGGCCGCCTTTCGGTGATGGCGCAGTGGCGCTGCACATGCCGGCTGGCCATGAAGGTGCACCGCTCTGCCTTCACCCCGCCGCCCAAGGTGATGTCTGCCATTGTCCAGATCATTCCCGCCGCCATGCCCGCAGGCGTCGACCCGGCGGTGCTGGAAGCGCTGACCGCCGCCGCATTCGGGCAGCGCCGTAAAATGCTGCGCCAGAGCCTGAAGGCTGTGCCCCATGCGCTTGATGCGCTGGCATCGCTGGGTATTGGCGCAGATCGACGGGCCGAAACGCTGAGTGTTGACGATTATGTGGCGCTGGCCCAAAGCGTGACGGCCGCACGCGCCTGAACGGCGGCCAATGACGTGAGGCTTGCAAGCAAATGGGGGCACAGGATGAAAATCAAGCATCTGCCAGTCATTGCAGGATTGATTTTATCGGCACATCCCGCAGCCGCTCAACAAGCCAAATGCTGGGGCAACAACGACATTGGCGGCATCGTCTATCATGTAGATCACCAGAAAAATCATCTCAGAATATTTTACGAGGCCAATTTTTCTGTGCCGCCCAGCACAGATTGGCCGTCGGGATTGACGGGATCAATGCTGTTGTTCGACGATCGCTATGCCAACACAGGTGCCCGGCGAACGGTTTCCGTAAGATTGCGACTGTTTGCCATGCCGGACAAAACATATAGCAGCCAATTAAAGCCCTGGCTTATCAAGCGGAGCACGGCCCGCATTATAGGAAAAGATTTTACGCTGGATTTCATGCCTAGCCGCGAGCTTTCCTATACATTCCTATTCCCGAACGGGGCTGACTTGGACGCGATGGGGCTGCCCGACGCTTATCCCGATGCTGTCGTGCGCGATGTTGCATTGAGAAGTTTCTTGAACGGAATCGATTACAAGATCCAGGTTACTGGCACTTATGGCCAGAGAAAGGTCGCCATCGATCAAAGCCTGTTCTTTGTCAAAGAACCCGCAGGCGCCAGGGAGATTATTGCACGCATCCGCAAAGAGTCCGATCACTACAAGCGAACCGGCAAATGCCCTTTCGGGCTTCCGGCTGGCGCATTCATGTAGCGGGCTGTCAGCAGCGCTGCAGTCTCTAGCCCGATTTTGCCATCTGCGCCTGCAATTTTGCCATCGCCGCCATTCCCTGCTCCCCGCCGGATTGCGGCACGGTTTCGCCTGTCCGGTCGCTGATCTGTGCGAAATTGGCGGCCACGCCTTCAGGGCTGCGGTCTGCGCCGTTCAGGATCATGCCCTGCGTCATGGTGACGTGCGCGGTGTGGAAAAAGCCGGCACCTGCCCCCATGATGACATTGGACGGCGCGTCGTCCGAGACCAGAAACAGCGCCGCCGGCACCACATTTTCCGGCGCAAAGGCCTTATAGGCCTCTTCCGGCAACAGATCCTGCGTCATGCGCGTGCCGGCAATGGGCGCAAGCGTGTTCACCCGGACATTATATTTGGCACCCTCAAGATAGAGCGTCTTGGTCAGCCCGGCGAGGCCCAGCTTGGCCGCGCCATAGTTGGCCTGGCCGAAATTGCCGTAAAGCCCGGTGGAGCTGGCCGTCATCAGGATGCGGCCATAGGCCTGCTCGCGCATCAGATCCCATACCGCTTTGGTGCAGTTGGCCGAGCCGTTGAGGTGCACGTCGACGACGAGGCGGAAATCCTCCATCTCCATTTTGGCAAAGCTCTTGTCGCGCAATATGCCGGCATTGTTGATCAGAATATGCACGCTGCCCCAGGCTTCCCGCGCCTTGGCGACCATCTCCACCATCTGCTCATATTCGGTCACGCTGCCGCCGTTCGACATCGCCTCGCCGCCAGCGGCCCGGATTTCATCAACCACCTTAAGCGCCGCATCGCTGTGGCCGGTGCCATCGCGGGCGCCGCCCAGATCATTGACCACCACCCTGGCCCCGCGCCGGGCCAATTCCAGCGCATAAGCGCGGCCAAGCCCGCCGCCTGCGCCTGTCACGATCGCAACCTTGTCCTTGAAGCTGATGGTCATGCCGAGAATTCCTGCCTGTGCCTTACGTTAACGTAAGGCTCCTTAGCGCGTTTCGCTGCGGTGGCAAGCATCGTCTGCGCCGGGCACTGGCCTTGCAATGCGGCGCGCGGCGCAGCACACCGGTGGATCGCATGTTGGTTGCAGCGATTTTTTGTCGCACGATCGTCATTTAATTGTCATTTTATCGTCATACCGGCGCATCTTCGCGCAAATTTGCCGCACGTTGGGGTAAAGTTGCTTGTCTTCCTCGTGCTCATCTGCACAGCCATTGGTGCAGCGGCCATTGTTGTTTTATGGAGCCAATCATGCAGACATCAGGGCGCATTTTGCTTGCGACGGCGTGCACCAGTGCCCTTGTGTGCGCGCTTGGCGTGGCGCAGCCGGCGGCCGCCCAGGGGCTGAGCGCCGACGATGCGGCGGCGATGAAAGCACAGATTGAGGCATTGAAGGCGCAGATTGCAGCACTAGAACAAAAGCTGGAGGATGCGCAGGCCAAAGACGGCGGCACGCCGCCGCCGCAGCCCAAATCCACAGGAGGGGATGCGCCCGCCCCTGCTCCTCCGGCCATCAAAGAACCGCCCAAGGCCGCGAAGGCGGTCGAGGCAAGTGCCCCGCAAATCAGCTTCAAGGGCGCACCAGAGATCAGCACGAAGGATGGCTGGAGCTTCAAGCCGCGCGGGCGCATTCATTATGACAGCGGCTTCATCAGCACGCCGGGCGATTTTGAAAGCCCCAATCTTGGCTTCAACAGCCGGGTGCGCCGCATTCGGCTGGGCGCGGAAGGGGATATGCCGGGGGGGTTTGGCTATAAGGTGGAGGTGGATTTTGCCAATGCAGGCACCGGTTTTGGTGATGCATTTCTGAGCTATCAAGGCACCGATTCGCCCGTGCTGGTGCGCATCGGCAATATGGATACGTTGAGCGGGCTGGAGCAGATCACCAGCTCCAACAATAGCAGCTTTATTGAACGGGCCGCGTTCAACGATGCCTTTCTCAACAGCCGCCGCCTGGGGACCGCCATTGCCTTGACCGACAAGAAGTCCGGCCTTTCTGCCGAAGCCGGCCTGTTTGCCGCGCATAGCATCGATAGCAGCTTTGACAATGATGGCTGGATCGCGGCCGCCCGCCTCACCTGGTCGCCCACATGGCGCGGCGGGCAGATGCATCTTGGCCTCAATTATCAGTATCGCGATTTTGCGAGCAACGCCGGCGGCATTGCCTCGACCGGGGTCAACATGCCGTCAGTCAATCAGCTCGCCCGCTATCGCTCGCGGCCGAACAGCCAGCTGACCGATGTGCGCTTCATCGATACGGGCAGCTTTGCCGCCCGGCGGGACCGGATTGTCGGCGCGGAAATTGCGGGCATTTTCGGCCCGGTCTATGTGGCAGGCGAGGCACAGTGGGTGCGGGCAGAAGCCTATGCGCCTGGCAGCATTGCGAGCGGACAGAATCTGTTTGCCGGCGGGAACAGCGCGGTTACGCCAGCCCGCGATCCCGCATTTTTCGGTGGCTATGCAGAGCTGGGTTATTTCTTCACGGGCGAAACCAGGGCCTATCGCCCGGGCGAGGGCATCTGGGGGCGCACGAAGGTGCGCAAGCCGCTGGGCAAGGGAGGCCCGGGCGCATGGCAGATTGCCGCCCGCTTTGACTATGTCGATCTGAACGATGCAGCCTTGCAGGCCGCACCCACCACCAATTTCACCACCGGCACCACCAGCCTGGCGAACGCCAATGCCCGGCTTGGCCGCGGCGGCACGCAAAGCAGCTATCTGCTTGCGCTGAACTGGTATCCGCTCGATTACGTCCGCTTCATGCTCAATTACGGGCATGTTGCGCTGACCGGCGGCCCGAGTGCGATCCTCGTCAACCCCGGGGCGGTGACACCTGTGAACCAGCGCGATTATGCGCTGGATCTCTTTGCGCTGCGCATGCAGCTCGAATTCTAGGCTGAAGACGCTGCAAACTGCGCTGATCACAGCAATCGCAGCTGCCCATTGCCATCGGGCGGCACAAACAGATCGCACCGCAGCGCAATCTTGTGCAGATTGAGGCCAAGCCGAGCCCGTGCCGTGTCAAACCGCGTGCGCAGCAGCACAGCCCAGGGGCCCCGGCCGCGCATTCGTTCTCCAAAGCGGGCATCATAATCGCGCCCGCCGCGCATGGACTGGATATGCGCCATCACCTTTGCTGCGCGATCAGGAAAATGAACGTGGAGCCAGTCGCGGAACAGCGGCGCAACCTCGTGCGGAAGGCGCACCGGAATATAGCTTGCAGAGCGTGCACCCGCCTTTGCGCCCGCTTCAAGCAGCGCTTCCAGCTCGTGATCATTGATCGCCGGGATCATCGGCGAGGCCGAGATATGCGCATAGACCCCGGCTGCGCTCAAAGCCTGAATGGCGGCAAGGCGTTTCGCCGGGTGGGGAGCGCGCGGCTCCAGCTTTCGGTGCAAGGCCGGGTCGAGCGTGGTGACCGACAGCGCCACTGCGACCAGGCCCTTTTCAGCAAGGGGCACCAGCAAATCGAGATCGCGCAGCACCCGGTCCGACTTGGTGGTGATGGTCAGCGGATGATGGCATTCGGCCAGCACTTCGAGGCATTGGCGCATGATGCGATAGTCGGCCTCGATCGGCTGATAGGCATCGGTGTTGGTGCCAAAGGCAATCGGGCTCGGGCGATAGCCGGGCCGGGCCAGCGCAGCGCGCAGCAGCGCGGGGGCACCGGGCTTGGCAAAAAGGCGGCTTTCAAAGTCCAGCCCCGGCGACAGATCATGATAGGCGTGCGTCGGCCGCGCATAGCAATAGATGCAGCCATGCTCGCACCCGCGATAGGGATTGACCGATTGATCGAACGGAATGTCGGGCGATGTGTTGCGGCTGACGATCGTGCGCGGATGCTCGATCGCAACACTGGTGCGCAGGCGCGGGAGGGCACCCTCATCGGCCAGCACATGATCCATCCAGTCGCCATCGGTCTCGCGCGCTGCAAGGCCAAAGCGCAAGGGCGTGGCATTGCCGGGCGCGCCGCGCCCTGGCGTGGCATATGTGCGAGTCATGATGAGAACATTAAAAGAACAGATGCATGTTGTCCATGCAGGAGCGCATCCGCGGCGAGGCTTATTGCGGAAGTGCCGCGAGCGCCTGATCGATCTGCTTTTTCTGATTGGGCGAAAGCACCCCGCTCGTCACGTCATAGCCGATGCGCTGATTGGCCATGCTGTATTTGACGATCGTGGCCGATGCGCCTGCGGGCGAGAGGTAAATGACCTTGCCCGCCTTCAGAAAGGCCACATCGCCGCTGACCAGCATGGCCGGCTCACGCTGGCAGGCAAAGCCGGTGACCTGGGGCGGCACATCCTCTTGCTTGACGCTGTATCTGGCCCGCTCCTCAGGCTTGAGCTCGACGTTCAGACCGGCAATCATGAGGCTCCAGAAGGGTTTCGGCTCGCTGCGGAATTTGCCTTCAGGCGTCTGCGTGATCCAGCTGCACCGTCCCTCGCGCGGGGCCTTGCCCTTTGCGAGCGCGGGGGCGGCGCACAGGGCGAGGGGCAGCAACAGGCCCATGATTGTCGCGCTTGCCTTCATTGATAGCTTCCTCATCCAGCGATGCATATGCGATGCGGCGACAACGCCAGCCAGATGATGCTATCAGCATGACAACAAATGTCCACCGGGCGCCATCAGGCGGTCGGTCGCGCTTTATTGCTATTGCGAATGAATATCGAAAAAAGCTGCATTTTCGAGCTTTTATAGACTTGTTCTTAAGGTTTTTTGTCCTTAACGCGGCGATAATTCCACGGCTAATGCCCCCTGCACGCAATCTCATTGGAAGGACATGACATGGCCCGCAAGAAAATCGCGCTGATCGGCGCTGGCATGATCGGGGGCACTCTTGCCCACCTCGCTGCAAAAAAAGAGCTGGGCGATATCGTGCTGTTCGACATCGCCGAGGGCATGCCGCAGGGCAAGGCGCTCGATCTGGCGCAATGCGGGCCGGTCGAAGGCTTTGATGCGGCGATCAAGGGCACCAATGACTATGCCGACATTGCCGGTGCCGACGTGGTCATCGTGACGGCCGGTGTGCCGCGTAAGCCGGGGATGAGCCGCGACGATCTGCTCGGCATCAATCTGGGCGTGATGAAGGCCGTGGGTGCGGGCATCAAGCAATATGCGCCCGATGCCTTCGTGATCTGCATCACCAATCCGCTGGATGCGATGGTGTGGGCGCTGCGGGAATTTTCCGGCCTGCCGCATCACAAGGTTGTCGGCATGGCGGGCGTGCTGGACTCGGCGCGCTTTGCGACCTTCCTTGCGTGGGAATTTGGCGTGAGCGTGAAGGACGTCAACGCCTTCGTGCTGGGCGGGCATGGCGACACGATGGTGCCTGTGCTGTCTTATTCCACGATCAGCGGCATTCCGGTGCATGATCTTGCCAAGATCAAGGGCGTCGATGCAGCGAGGCTGGATGAGATCGTCATCCGCACCCGCGGCGGCGGCGGCGAGATTGTCGGCCTCCTCAAGACCGGCAGCGCCTATTATGCGCCCGCGACCAGCGCCATCGCGATGGCCGAAGCCTATCTCGGCGACCAGAAGCGCATCCTGCCCGTCGCTGCCTATGTCGACGGCAAATATGGCCTTGATGGCCTTTATGTCGGCGTGCCAGCCATCATCGGCGCGAACGGCATCGAGGACGTGGTGGAAATCAAACTGTCCGACGAAGAGCGCGCCAACCTCAAAGTCTCGACCGACGCGGTGGAGGAGCTGCTGGTGGCGTGCAAGGCTCTTGAGCCGAGTTTGGGGTGATGGAGGGAGTTTTGCTCCTCGCCATTTTGGTTGGACTCCCGATTATGGTGTTTGGGGGCAGCCTCTACCTGATATCCAAACTGCTGGGGAAAACCGCACTCAATATTGCATGCATCGCCATCGCTTTACTCTGCGCTTATCAGCTGGTGTTGGCTTACAACGCGCCGCCGGTCTTAGGAAACAAAGCTGCATATGCCAGCATGGCTGACGCAACAACCGCGATGGCCATGGTTGGATGTTTGTCAATTCTGCTTAGGCCTTTGTGGCGTCGCTACTGGAAATGGGAAAATGAAGCCGGGGCGCGCGACGCGGCTGAAGCTGAACAAAAGTTGGGAAGAAGTGAATGAGCATCCTCGTCAACAAGAATACGAAGGTCATCACACAAGGGATGACGGGTGCGACCGGCACCTTCCATACGCAGCAGGCGCTCGCCTATGGCACGCAGATGGTCGGCGGGGTGACGCCGGGCAAAGGCGGCACCACCCATGCCGAGACCGGGCTGCCGATCTGGGATACGGTGGCCGAAGCGGTGGCGGCGACGGGGGCCGATGCGAGCGTCATCTATGTGCCGCCGCCCTTTGCCGCAGACTCGATCCTGGAGGCAATCGACGCCGAGGTGCCGCTGATCGTGTGCATCACGGAAGGCATTCCGGTGCTCGATATGGTGCGGGTGAAGCGCGCGCTTTCCGGCTCCAAATCCCGCCTCATCGGGCCCAACTGCCCCGGTGTGCTGACGCCCGGTGAGTGCAAGATCGGCATCATGCCGGGCAGCATTTTTTCAAAGGGATCGGTCGGCGTGGTTTCGCGCTCGGGCACGCTCACTTATGAAGCCGTGTTCCAGACCACCAATGAGGGCCTTGGCCAGACCACGGCCGTGGGGATTGGCGGCGATCCCGTGAACGGCACCAATTTCATCGACGTGCTCGAGCTGTTTCTGGCCGACGAGGCGACCAAGAGCATGATCATGATCGGCGAAATCGGCGGCGATGCCGAAGAGCAGGCCGCACAGTTCCTGATCGACGAGGCAAAGCGCGGGCGCAAAAAGCCGATGGCCGGCTTCATTGCCGGGCGCACGGCCCCTCCCGGGCGGCGCATGGGCCATGCCGGCGCGATCGTTTCGGGCGGCAAGGGCGATGCGGAATCGAAGATCGCAGCAATGGAGGCGGCCGGCATCCGCGTTGCGGCCTCGCCTTCGTTGCTGGGCAAGACGCTGGTCGAGGTGCTCAAGGCTTAGGCTCTTTCCCTCGGCGCGGGGCGGATGTGGAGATGCGACATGGGTTATGAAAGCCACGAGTTCGACATGCAGAGCGAGCCGGAACGCGGCCCCAGCTGGCAGCGGCCCAACTGGCCTGCACTGGACACCGATGATCTGACCGCCTCGCTCGATCCCACGCAGATGGCGATCGAGATCAAGGCTGCGGCAAAGGCCGCGGGCAAGCCCGTGAGCGATTCCGATGCGGTGCTGGCTGCCAGCGATTCGATCCGGGCGATGATGCTGGTGCGCACTTATCGCGTGCGCGGGCACCTGGCCGCCAATCTCGATCCGCTCGGGCTGGCCAAGCAGGAGATGCCGGCAGACCTTGATCCGGCTTTTCATGGCTTTGCGGAAGGCGATCTTGATCGCCGGGTCTATGTCGGCGGCACGCTGGGCTATGAATGGGTGAGCGTGCGCGAACTGGTGGCAACGCTGCGCGCCAATTACTGCGGCACGGTCGGCCTTGAATATATGCATATTTCCGATGTGGAGGAGCGGCGCTTTCTGCAGGAGCGGATGGAAGGCAAGGATGCCGCGATTTCGTTCACGCCGGAGGGCAAGAAGGCGATCCTCGGCAAGGTGATCGAGGCCGAACAATATGAGAAGTTTCTGGCGCGCAAATATGTCGGCACAAAGCGGTTCGGGCTGGATGGTGGCGAAGCGATGATCCCCGCGCTGGAAGCCATCATCAAATATGGCGGCCAGCTGGGTGTGCGCGAAATCGTCTATGGCATGCCGCATCGCGGGCGGCTCAATGTGCTCGCCAATGTGATGGCCAAGCCCTATCGCATCATCTTTCACGAATTTTCGGGCGGCAGCGCCCTGCCAGAGGATGTCGGCGGCTCGGGCGACGTCAAATATCATCTCGGCACCAGCACCGATCGTGAATTTGACGGGATCAGCGTGCATATGAGCCTGGTGCCCAATCCCTCGCACCTCGAAGCGGTTAACCCCGTGGTGCTCGGCAAGGTGCGCGCCAACCAGACAATCCGCGACGATATCGGCAGCGGCCGGCATGACAAGGTGCTGCCTGTACTGCTGCATGGCGATGCTGCCTTTGCGGGCCAGGGCATCGTGTGGGAATGCCTCGGCTTTTCAGGCATTCGTGGCTATAATACGGGCGGGTGCATCCACTTCATCGTGAACAATCAGGTGGGCTTTACCACCTCGCCCCAGTTTGCCCGCAGCTCGCCCTATCCCAGCGATGTGGCCAAGGGCGTGCAGGCCCCGATTTTCCATGTCAACGGCGACGATCCGGAAGCCGTGACCTTTGCCTGCAAGATGGCAATCGAATTCCGCCAGCGCTTCAAGCGCGACATTGTGATCGACATGTGGTGCTATCGCCGGTTCGGCCATAATGAGGGCGATGAACCAAGCTTTACCCAGCCGCTGATGTACAAGGCCATCAAGGGAAAACCGGGCGTCAGCGAGGTTTATGCCGCCCGCCTGCTCGCCGAAGGCGTGATCGATACCAGCTGGGCCGCCGAACACGCCATGCGCTTTACCCAGATCCTTGATCAGGAATTCGAGGCCGGCAAGAATTACAAGGCCAATGATGCGGATTGGTTTGGCGGGCGCTGGGCCGGGTTCAACAAGCCGGCCGACCCGGAAACCGCCCGGCGCAACGTGCCCACCGGCATTTCGCGAAAGCTGCTCGATGCGCTTGGCCGCACGCTGACCAACGTGCCCGATGGCCTGGCCATTCACCCGACGCTGAACCGGGTGCTGGATGCGAAAAGGGCGATGTTTGCTACGGCCGAAAATTTTGATTGGGCAACCGGCGAGGCACTCGCATTCGGATCGCTCCTGTCCGAAGGCTTTGGCGTGCGGCTTTCCGGCCAGGATTCGGGGCGCGGCACCTTCAGCCAGCGCCATGCCGTGTGGGTCGATCAGAATGACGAGCGCAAATATGTGCCGCTATCGACGCTGCCGCACGGCCGGTTCGAGGTGCACGACAGCCCGCTCTCCGAATTCGGCGTTCTCGGCTATGAATATGGCTTTGCGAGCGCCGACCCCAAGACGCTGGTGATGTGGGAGGCGCAGTTCGGCGACTTTGCGAACGGCGCGCAGACGATGATCGATCAGTTCATTGCATCGGGCGAAAGCAAGTGGCTGCGCGCCAATGGCCTCGTCATGCTGCTGCCGCATGGTTTTGAAGGCCAGGGGCCGGAACACAGCTCAGCACGGCTTGAGCGCTTTTTGCAGCTGTGCGCAG